>JBDSSR010000095.1:0-13833 GCA_039928675.1 Sphingomicrobium sp.
GAGAAGATGTCGGTCGAGCTCCAGGATCCGTACATCCTGATCCACGAGAAGAAGCTGTCGAACCTTCAGGCGATGCTTCCGATCCTGGAAGCGGTCGTGCAGTCGGCCCGTCCGCTGCTGATCATCGCCGAGGATATCGAGGGCGAAGCGCTCGCGACCCTGGTGGTCAACAAGCTTCGCGGCGGCCTCAAGGTCGCGGCGGTCAAGGCACCGGGCTTCGGCGATCGCCGCAAGGCCATGCTCGAGGACATCGCGATCCTCACCGGCGGCGAAATGATCAGCGAAGACCTCGGCATCAAGCTCGAGAACGTCTCGGTCAGCATGCTCGGCCAGGCCAAGCGGATCACCATCGACAAGGACAATACCACGATCGTCGACGGCGCTGGCCAGTCCGAGAACATCAAGGGCCGGACCGAAGCGATCCGCTCGCAGATCGAAACCACCACCAGCGACTATGACAAGGAGAAGCTCCAGGAACGTCTCGCCAAGCTCGCCGGCGGCGTTGCCGTGATCAAGGTTGGCGGCGCATCCGAACTCGAGGTCAAGGAGCGCAAGGATCGCGTCGACGACGCGCTTCACGCAACCCGCGCAGCAGTCGAGGAAGGCATCGTCCCGGGCGGCGGAACCGCATTGCTTTACGCGACCAAGGCGCTCGACGGGCTACACGGCGCGAACGACGACCAGACCCGCGGAATCGACATCGTCCGCAAGTCGCTGACCACGCTGGTGCGCCAGATCGCGACCAACGCCGGCCATGACGGAGCGGTGGTTTCGGGCAAGCTGCTTGAGGGCGATGATCCGACCCAGGGCTTCAACGCCCAGACCGAGAAGTACGAGAATCTGGTCGAAGCCGGAGTGATCGACCCGACCAAGGTCGTTCGCACCGCGCTCCAGAACGCAGCTTCGGTTGCCGGTCTCCTGATCACGACCGAAGCCGCAGTGTCGGAGCTTCCCGAAGACAAGCCGGCAATGCCGATGGGCGGCGGCGGCGGAATGGGCGGAATGGGCGGAATGGACTTCTAAGGGCCGCTAAAAACCTTAGTCGATATTGGAAGGGCTGGAGGAGCGATCCTCCGGCCCTTTTTCATTTTGGCCCATTTTCATTTTGGGCAGCGCCGTTGGTCTCCATGCCGTTGAGCATGTCCTCGGCCTGGTTGAGCTGGTCCGATTGCTCGGCCGACGGCGCGGCCGGCCGGTCGTCGCGGCAGGCACCGAGCATCAGGAACAAGAGAATGATTCGCGCCATGTCGCTTGGACTACCACTTCGGGCGAAGATAAAAAAAGGCCGCCCCAATCGGGACGGCCCTTCGATTTTGCTCAAAGCGCGAGGAGACTAATTGACCTTGTTCGCGACTTCATTGCTCATATTGTCGACGGCGTTACCGGCGTTCGACATGTCGTTGCTGGCAGCGTTCAGGGCCGCGTCGGCGCTGTTGCTGAGGTCGCCGGTGGCGGCATTCACGTCGGCATCGGCATTGTTCTCGACGGCAGTTTCGTTGGCTGCACTATTGTCGGCGTCGTTCTTGTTGCAGGCGGCGATTGAGAGCGCGAGGACCGCAACGGTCACAATGGCAACTTTCTTCATGATCGTTCCACTCCTTCAAGGGCGCCCATCGCTGAGCGCCGGTCACGGCCTGGACGCGAGTCGTTCAAGCCAGTCGACGGCGATAGCTTCAATCCCTACCTGCCTACAAGACATTATTTTCCAATGTGAATTGACCATATAAGGATATCTTTATATCGTTAATCCGTGGACCCTGCACTTCCTCTCGCCGATCGCATTCAGGCGCTTGCCGATCCCACCCGGTTGCGCGTCCTGGCGCTTCTTCGAATCATGGAATTGTCGGTCGGCGAGCTTGCCCAGATTCTCGGTCAGAGCCAGCCGCGCGTTTCCCGCCATCTCAAGATTCTCGCCGATGCCGGGGTTCTCGACCGCCGCAAGGAGGGAAGCTGGGTGTTCCTGACATTGAGCGCGGACGAGCGGGTCGAACCGATGTTCGCACTGATCGATCGCTGGGCTGACGGGGCAACGCGGCAGTTGTTCGCGCTCGACGCTGCCCGGACGGAAGGCATTCGTGCTGACCGGGCTGAGGCAGCCAACCGCTACTTCGCCGGACACGCCGAAGTGTGGGACCAGATCCGCTCGCTTCACGTTGCCGAATGCGAGGTCGAGCGCGCGATTGGCCAGGCGCTTGGCGGGCATTCGCTCGGCGGCGGTTCGCTCGGGCGGCTGGTCGACGTCGGCACCGGAACCGGGCGAATGATCGAACTGTTCGGTCCGCGCTCGAGCCAGGCGATCGGCATCGACCGGTCATCCGAAATGCTTCGTCTCGCTCGGGTCAAGCTGGAGGCGGCAGGAATCCAGCCGAGCCTTCGCCAGGGGGACATGTATGCGCTTCCGCTGGCCGACGAGAGCGCTGATACGATCGTCATTCACCAGGTGCTTCACTATGCCCATTCGCCAGCGGCGGCGATCGGCGAAGCGGCGCGGGTGCTGGCCCCGGGCGGCTCGCTCCTGATCGTCGACTTTGCGGCTCACGACCGCGAGGAGCTTCGGGTTACGGACGCCCACATCCGGCTCGGCTTTGAGGACGAAGTGATGTCCGGCTGGTTTGGTTCGGCCGGGCTTGCTCTCGACCATGTCGAGCATTTGAAGGGCGGCGAGTTGACCGTGACCTTGTGGCGCGGGACAAAAGCGGCGATCTCGCAACGGAAAGCGGCATGAACGCCTTCCACCGGCTCGAGCGGCACCTGCCGCTGTTCGCTGAACCGCGCGGCGACATTGCCGTCAGCTTCGAATTCTTTCCGCCCAGGACCGACGCGATGGTCGAGACCTTGTGGAACTCGATCCAGACTCTTGCGCCGTTGCAGCCGCGCTTCGTCTCGGTGACGTACGGCGCCGGCGGATCGACCCGCGAGCGCACCCATCAGACGGTCGAGCGGATTCTCACGGACACCGCATTGACCCCCGCCGCGCACTTGACCTGCGTTGGCGCCAGTAGGGCCGAAGTCGATGCAGTCGCGCGCGACTATTGGGAGGTTGGAGTGCGCCACATTGTGGCCCTTCGCGGTGATTCTGCGGAGCCCGGCACGCCCTTTGCTCCGCACCCCGACGGCTATGCCAACGCGGCCGAGCTGGTTGCCGGACTGAAGGCGATCGCACCGTTCGACATCTCGGTCGCGGCCTATCCCGAAATGCATCCGGACTCGGCGAACCGCGAAGCGGACCTCGACAATCTCAAGCGCAAGGTCGACGCCGGAGCAGACCGTGCCATCACCCAGTTCTTCTTTTCACCCGAATGTTTCCTCGAATTCCAGGAGCAGGTTGCGGCCGCTGGAATGTCGGTTGAGCTCGTCCCGGGGATACTGCCGGTCTCGAACGTCGCCCAGACCCGCCGGTTCGCGGCGAGTTGCGGAGCAGCGATTCCGGACTGGTTGAACGGCTTGTTCGAAGGCCTCGACGACCTGCCCGCGGCGCGCCAGCTGATCGCTGCGACGGTAGCCGCCGAACTTGCCGCCCGGCTGTATGCCGGCGGAGTTCGCAACTTCCATTTCTACACCCTCAACCGGGCCGAGCTGAGCTATGCCATCTGCCACCTGCTCGGCGCCCGGGCGCACGGGCAAGCGGAGTGATCAGCGCCGCCGACGCCTTGAGTGCAGCTGACGCCTTTCGGGCCGAAGCGGCGCGCCGGGTCCTGGTCAAGGACGGTGCCTACGGCACGATGATCCAGAACGAGCGGCTTGCCGAGGCCGATTATGGCGGATCGCTTGGCCTTCACAAGGATCAGCGCGGAAACAACGATTTGCTGAACCTGACCAGGCCCGACCTGGTCGGCGCGATCTGCGGGCGCTTTGCCGAAGCCGGGGCCGACCTGCTTGCGACCAATACGTTTAACGCCAACATGATCAGCCAGGCCGATTACGGGGCCGAGGCGCTGGTCGGCCAGATCAACCAGGCCGCCGCCCGGCTGACCCGCGACGTCGCCGATGCCTGGTCCGCACGGGACGGCCGGAAGCGCTGGGTCGCCGGCGCGATGGGCCCGACCAACAAGACCCTGTCGCTGTCGCCCGACGTCAACGACCCCGCTTTCCGCGAAGTCGACTTCGACCAGGTCAAGGCAGTCTATCGCGAGCAGGCCGATGCGCTGGTCTCCGGCGGCGTCGATTTCATCCTCATTGAAACCATTTTCGACACGCTCAACGCCAAGGCCGCGATCATGGCCGTGATCGAGGCCGGCGAGGCGCTCGGGCGGCCAATTCCGTTGATGATTTCAATGACTTTGACCGACTTGTCGGGGCGCAACCTCAGCGGCCACACGGTCGAAGCGTTCTGGGCCAGCGTTCGCCATGCCCGGCCGTTGACGATCGGGTTGAACTGCTCGTTCGGAGCGGCCCAGCTGCGGCCGCATCTTGCTGCACTTTCAGCGGCTGCGGACACGTTGGTCATGGCCTATCCCAACGCCGGGCTGCCGAACGAGCTTGGCGAATATGATGAAGCTGCCGCGGAAACCGCGGCGCAGGTACGCGACTGGGTCGAAAGCGGACTGGTCAACGTCGTCGGCGGCTGTTGCGGGACCACGCCCGCGCACATCGCCGCAATATCCGGGGCGGTGCGCGATTGCACGCCGCGCGCCGTCCCGGATCGTCGCCCCGGCACGCTTCTTGCCGGGCTCGAGCCGATGACGATCGCCGCCTGATGGAAACGACCATGGCTGCGGGAGCGGGCGCCGGCGCGCGCTTCGTCAACATTGGCGAACGCTGCAATGTCACCGGCTCTGCGCGCTTCAAGAAATTGATCCTCGCGGGGGATTATGACGCCGCCGTCGAAGTTGCCCGCGATCAGGTCGAAAACGGTGCGCAGATCATCGACGTCAACGTCGATGAGGCGCTGCTCGACAGCGAGGCAGCGATGACGACCTTCCTCAAGCGCATTGGCGCGGAGCCGGACATCGCCCGCATTCCAGTCATGGTCGACAGTTCGAAATGGAGCGTGATTGAAGCCGGGCTCAAATGCGTTTCGGGCAAGCCGATCGTCAATTCGATCTCGATGAAGGAAGGCGAGGGGCCATTCCTCGAGCTTGCTGCCAAATGCCGGGCCTATGGCGCAGCGGTCGTCGTGATGGCGTTCGACGAGGTCGGGCAGGCGGACACTGTCACGCGCAAGATCGAAATATGCGAGCGCGCTTTCACGCTTCTGGTGAACGACGGCACTGACCCCGGCGACATCATCTTCGACCCCAATCTTTTCGCGATTGCGACCGGCATCGAGGAGCACCGCCGGTACGCGGTAGATTTCATCGAAGCTGCTGCCGAAATCCGTCGCCGTTGCCCCGGCACCCATATTTCCGGCGGTCTCTCCAACCTCAGCTTCTCGTTCCGAGGAAATGAGCCGGTGCGTCGGGCAATGCACAGCGTGTTCCTCTTCCACGCCATTCCGGCGGGCATGGACATGGGGATCGTCAATGCCGGCCAGCTCGACGTCTATGACGCGATCGATCCCGAGCTTCGCGAAGCCTGCGAGGACGTCATTCTCGACCGGCGTCCGGACAATGGCGTCGACCCGACCGAGCGGCTGGTCGCGCTCGCCGAGCGGTTCAAGGGCACCGATCTGGCCGAAGAGAAAAAGCTTGCCGAATGGCGCAGCCTGCCCGTCGGCGAGCGACTGTCCTATGCGCTGGTCAAGGGCATCGACGCCAATATCGTCGATGATACCGAGGAAATGCGCCAGCTGGTCGCAAGCGAAGGCGGGCGCCCGATCGAGGTTATCGAAGGCCCGCTGATGGACGGCATGAATGTCGTTGGCGACCTGTTCGGGTCGGGCAAGATGTTCCTTCCCCAGGTGGTCAAGTCGGCCCGGGTGATGAAGCGCGCAGTCGCCCACCTCATTCCGTTCATCGAAGAAGAAAAGGAACGGACGGGGGCGACGCAGGGCAAGGGCCGGATCGTCATGGCGACGGTCAAGGGCGACGTTCACGACATCGGCAAGAACATCGTCGGAGTGGTTCTCCAGTGCAACGGCTTCGAAGTCATCGATCTTGGAGTGATGGTGCCGTGGCACGACATCCTCCAGTCGGCGAACGACAACCAGGCCGACATGATCGGTCTTTCGGGCCTGATCACCCCGTCGCTTGACGAAATGGTGACGGTCGCTGGCGAAATGCAGCGACTGGGCCTGACGACCCCGCTGCTGATCGGCGGCGCGACAACCAGCAAGGCGCACACCGCGCTTCGCATCGACCCGGCCTATGAAGGGCCGGTTATCCATGTCCTCGACGCAAGCCGGGCGGTGGGGGTCGCATCAAGCCTGGTGTCCGACACTCAGCGAGCACCGTTGATCGCCGCCACTGCCGACGATTACGAGCAGCTCCGCAAAACTCGTGAGCGCAGCGGGCAGAGTCCGCTCGAAACGCTCGACGGCGCGCGCGCCAACGCCTTTCGCTTCGATCCCGAAGGTCAGCCGCCCGCGCCCAAATATCCCGGGCTTCATCATTTCGGCGAATGGCCGCTTGCCGACCTCCGCACCTCGATCGACTGGACTCCCTTCTTCCGTGCCTGGGAACTGGCGGGCAATTATCCGCAAATCCTGGACGATCCGGTCGTTGGCGAAAGCGCTCGAAGCCTGTTTGCCGACGCCCAGGCAATGCTCGACCAGGTCATCGCCGAACGGTGGGTCACGCCCAAGGCAACCATCGGCCTGTGGCGCTGCAAGCGGGAAGGTGACGACCTGCTGGTGCTTGCCGGAAACGACTGGACCCGGCTGTCCTTCCTTCGCCAGCAGGTCAAGAAGCGGGAAGGCCGGGCCAATATGTGCCTTGCCGATTTCATCAATCCCGATGGCGAGGACTGGATTGGTGGTTTCGCGCTTGGAATCCACGGCCTCGAACCGCACCTCGAACGGTTCCGGCAGACCGTCAACGATTATGACGACATCCTGTTGAAGGCGCTTGCCGACCGGCTTGCTGAAAGCCTTGCCGAAGTGCTCCACGCCGAAGTTCGCAACCGTTTGTGGGGCTATGCCGAAGAACATTTGTCCAACCAGCAGCTGATTCGCGAGAATTATGAGGGGATCAGACCCGCGCCGGGCTATCCGGCGTGCCCCGATCACAGCCTCAAGCCGATCCTGTTCGAAATGCTTGGCGGGCACCCGGGCGAAGTCACTCTGACCGAGAATTTTGCAATGCTTCCGACCTCGGCGGTCTCGGGCTTCTATTTCGGGCACCGCGACAGCCAGTATTTCGGAGTTGCCCGGATCGGCCCCGACCAGCTTGAGGACTATGCCGAACGGCGCCGGGTTTCGATCGACCAGGCGACGCGCTGGCTAAGGCCCAACCTCGACTAGAGGCGTCCCGCACACTAGCGGCGTAGCGATGATCCGACAGCTGTTCCTCCTTGTCGCGCTGCTTATGACAGCGGCGCTTGCCGAGGCGCGGACCAACGCGATCCAGCCCGAGCTGGTCGCGGAGGGCCCTGCGCCGTCCGGCGGGGAAGTCGAACTGGCGATCGTCATGCGCACCAGCCCGGGCTGGCATGGCTATTGGCTCAATCCCGGGGACGCCGGCCTGCCGATGGAGGTCCAGTGGAAATTGCCCAGGGGCTTTGCGGCCAGGCCGCTGCGCTATCCGGTGCCGAGCCGGCTCGAGATTTCGGGCCTGATGAACTACGTCTATGGGCGGGACTATGCGTTGCTCGTCCGGTTGAAGGTGCCCGCCGATGCACAAGGAATAATTCCGATCCGAGCCGCGGCGCACTGGCTGGCGTGCACCGACAAGATCTGCGTGCCCGAGCAGGGCCAGCTTGCGCTCGACCTGCCGGTCGGCACGGGGTCGCCCGGGCGGGCGCGGTTCGACGGCTGGCGCAAGGCGCTTCCAAGGCCGCTTGCAACACCTGGCCATTTTGCCGTCGACCGCGGGCTGCTGCGGGTCGCAATCCCGCTCCCGGAAAGCGTCGCGGTCGGCCAGCCCTACCTTTACCCGGTCAGTGACGGGGTGATCGACTATGACGCGAAACAAAGCTTCCGACGGGCCGGGGACACGCTGGTCGCCGAACTGAAGGCGAGGGGCCCATTGCCCGCCCGGTTCGATGGGGTCCTCGCGCTTGGCGACGGCGATGGTTTCGCCTTTGCCGCGCTTTCCGGACAAGTGCCCGAAGGTGGCAAGTTGCTCGGCGAAGCGGGATTTGCCGCGGTTCTGGCGGCAGTACTCGGAGCGCTGGCCGGGGGCGTGCTGCTCAACCTCATGCCCTGTGTGTTCCCGATACTTGCCCTGAAGACGCTTCACGTTGCGCGCGCCGGTGAAAGTCCGCGCGCGGCGCGAAGGGATGCGCTGGCCTATGCCGCGGGGGCAATTGCCGGGACCGGCGCGCTTGGCCTTGCACTGCTTGCGATCAGGGCTGCGGGAACCGAGGCGGGCTGGGCATTTCAGCTGCAGGACCCCCGAACCATCATGCTGCTCCTGCTTCTGGCTGTCGCGATTGCCGCAAATCTCCTGGGATTGTTCGAACTCCCTGTGCTTGGCGGCCGCTTGCGCCCGGGCGGCGGGTTCGCGACCGGCGCACTTGCAGCGTTCGTTGCGACCCCCTGCGCCGGGCCGTTTCTGGGGGCGGCGCTTGGCACTGCGCTTCTGCTCCCCACCGTTGGCGCGGTGATGGTGTTCGCGGCGCTCGGCTTGGGGCTTGCGCTTCCCTTCGTGGTCCTGGCGTTCGTGCCGCGACTGGTCGCCCGGCTTCCGAAGCCCGGGGCGTGGATGCAGCGTCTCCAGCGGTTCCTCGCCATCCCGATGGCCGCAACCGCGGTCGCCTGCCTGTGGCTGATCGAGCGGCAGGCCGGCGAACGGGGGCTCCTGTTCGCTCTGTTCGCTTCGGCAGCGCTTGCGATCTGCCTCTATTTCGCCGGGCGGATTCAGCGCGGTGGCGGGTCGCGGGCGGCAGTCGCACTGGTCTGCGCCGCGCTGGTGGTCGTCGCGGCGGTTGCGTGGGTACCTGCGGCGCCCGCAGGCCACCCGTCGGCTCCGCCGGGGGCGCAAGCGTGGAGCGAGGGGGAGGCCGAGCGGCTTGTCGCGCAGGGCCATCCGGTGCTGGTCTATTTCACCGCCGACTGGTGCCTGACGTGCAAGGCCAATGAAGCCGCGGCGATCAACCGGTCCCAGGTTCGCGATCTATTTGAGAAGCGCGGGGTCAAGGTCCTGGCGGGCGACTGGACCAGCGGCGATCCGGCGATCACGCGGTTCCTCGAAGCGCACGGCCGCGCCGGGGTGCCTTATTATCTTTGGTATGCGCCCGGAACGCAGCCCGAAGAACTGCCGCAACTGCTGACGCCCTCGATGCTCATTTCCCGCGCTCGGCAGGCGACGCGCTAACCGGCCGCCGCCATACCGGCTTGCCCGCAACCCACGTTTCAAGCACCTCGGTGCGGCCGAGCGCCTGGGCGTCGACTGTCGTCGGGTCGCGATCGACGATGATGAAATCGGCCCACTTTCCGGCCTCCAGAGCGCCGATTCGATCCTCGGCGAAGCCGGCAAAGGCGGCGCCTCGAGTGAACGCATATAGAGCCTGAGCGAACGTCAGCCGCTCCGCCGGAATCCAGCCCCCGGCCGGCCGGCCTTCGCTGTCCTGCCGGCTGATTGCGGCGGCAAGGCCGGGAAAGGGGTTGGGGCTCTCAACCGGAAAATCCGATCCGAAGGCGAGCTTTGCGCCCGATTTCAGCACCGACTGCCAAGCATAGGCTCCGGCCAGCCGGTCGGGACCGAGGCGCGCTTCGGCCATCAAGCGGTCGCTGGTCTGGTGGGTCGGCTGCATCGAAGCGACGATTCCGGCCGGAGCCAGCCGCGGGATGTCGGCCGGGTCGGCGATCTGGAAATGTTCGATCCGCCAGCGGCGGTCGGCGCCGTATTTTTTCGACAGCTGTTCGGAGGCCGTGACGATCTGCGCATTGGCTGCATCGCCGATGGCATGCGTTGCGACCTGGAAACCCGCGGCTGCAGCGCTATCGGCAAGCGCGAGATATTCAGCGTCGGAATGGCGCGGAAGTCCGCGCGTGTCGGGCTTGTCGGCGTAAGGCTTTTTCAGCCAGGCGCCGCGCGATCCCAGCGCGCCGTCGGCAAACAGCTTGACCCCGACTTCGCGAAGCCGGTCGCTGTAAAGCCATCCGGTCGGGGCTGGCGCGGCGGAAAGCGGATGATTGAGCGCATAGGCCATCAGCCGCACCTGCAATCGGCCGGCGTCACCGGCGCGCCGGAACGCCGCCCAGTCCGAATCCGAAACGCTCATTGCGCCGACAGCGGTGACACCGAATGACAGCAGTTTCTGCTGCGCCTTTTCCAGCGCCTCGTCAGCTCGGGCCGAGGTCGCCGGCGGAATTTTGCTTTCGATCAGAGACCGCGCGGAATCGACGAACAAACCCGTTGGCTGCCCGGTAGAATCGCGCTCGATCTTGCCGCCTGCGGGGTCCGCGATCGACGCCGTTATGCCAGCCTTGCGAAGCGCGGCGCCGTTGACGACAATCGCATGGCCGTCGACTCGTTCGAGCACGACCGGCCGGTCGGCGACCACGGCATCCAGGTCGGCGCTGGTCGGGAAGCGCTTGTCCGCCCAGGATTCCTGGTTCCAGCCAAAGCCGACTAGCCACGGGTCGTCTGGTCGCTGGGCGACATAGTCTCGTAGCCGCTGTTGCATCTGGGCGATCGAGCCGGTGCCGACGAGGTCGAGGGTAAGTGCGGCGGTTCCCAGATCGACGACGTGGCCATGGGCGTCGATCAGGCCGGGCAGAAGCGTCCGCCCGCCGCCATCGACCGTTTCAGTTATCCCCGCCAGCCGCACCAGTTCGGGGTGCTCGATGGTCAGGCGGACCTTGCCGTCCTCGCTGATCACCAGAGCGCGGAAATGCTGAAGCTTGCCGGCGGGTCCGACCTGGATCCCGTTGACGTTGCTGATGAGCGTGTCCGCCAAGGCGGGGGTGGGGGAAGCGGCGGAGACGAAAAGCGCTGCTGCGAGCGCGACAAGCGATCTGTTCATCGCTGCCGCTTAGCATTGTTCCAGCGCGAGTGAAGCGCTAGGCCCCGCAACGCATGGAAGCGCCCACCATCGATGACATTCGCGCCGCGGCCGAGCGAATCCGAGGCGCGGTGATCCGCACTCCGATGCTGGTCAGCCGGACATTGTCCGAAATCATCGGCGCCGAAGTTTGGCTGAAGTTTGAAAATCTGCAGTTCACCGCCGCCTACAAGGAACGCGGGGCGCTCAACAAACTGCTTCAACTGACGGCCGATGAGCGCGCTCGCGGGGTCATTGCAGCGTCGGCGGGAAACCATGCCCAGGCCGTCGCCTATCACGCCAAACGGCTGGGGATTCCCGCGACCATTGTGATGCCCGAGCCGACCCCGACGGTGAAGGTCACCCAGACCGCCGGCCACGGGGCGACGGTCGTGCTCCACGGCGACATGTTCGACGACGCTTATGCCCGGGCCCGCGAGCTTGCGCTCGAAAATGGTTACGTTTTTGTCCATCCGTTCGACGATCCTGACGTCATCGCCGGGGCTGGGACTGTGGGCATCGAAATGATCGAGGACCAGCCCGACCTTGACTCGATCGTGGTGCCGATCGGCGGTGGCGGGCTGATGTCGGGCGTGGCCATTGCCGCCCACGCGCTAAAGCCTGGAATCGAGATGATCGGGGTTGAAGCCGAACTATATCCATCGATGAAGTGCGCCATCGAAGGCTGCTTCATGCCACTTGGCGGCGATACGCTGGCCGAGGGGATCGCGGTCAAGCAGCCAGGCGAGCTCACCCGCCGGATTCTCAAGGAGCTGGCAAACGATGTCATGCTGGTCTCCGAGCGCAACCTCGAACGCGCCGTGGCGATGCTTGCCGGGATCGAGAAAACGGTGGTCGAAGGAGCGGGCGCCGCCGGGCTTGCGGCCATGCTCTCCGACCCAAAGCGCTTTGCCGGCAAGAAGGTCGCGACAATATTGTGCGGTGGTAACATCGATACGCATTTGCTCGCCAACGTGCTCGTCCGCGACCTCGTTCGCCAGGGCCGCATCGCGCGCCTCCATATCGCTGCGCACGACCAGCCCGGAGCTCTCGCGGCAATTACCCGCAAGGTTTTTGAAGCGGGGGTCAATGTGATCGAAATCAACCACAGCCGGATTTTCACCCGGCTTCCGGCAAAGGACACCATGATCGAGGTCGAGTGCGAGGCTCGTGACGCCTCGGCAATCGACGATGTGGTCACGCGACTCGAGGCTGCCGGCTTCCGGGTCGAGCGCGCCCTCCTCGACTGACCGGCGTCCCGCTTCGTCCCTTGGTGGGACATTGGCCGCATTTCCGTCGGATCTCGAGCGCTGAACCCTTTTCAACCGCGTTGAGCAGCCGCATAAAGAGATTAGTAACCACGACGGATCGAGGTCCCGGGTGAGTGCACCCTTTCGCTTTCCCAAGTTTTTTGTGACCAACCCCAGCCCATGCCCTTACCTTGCGGGCAAGGTTGAGCGGAAGGTTTTCACCGAGCTTGGCGGGCGCCATGCAAGCGAGCTTAACGAAGCGCTGGGCAAGATCGGCTTTCGCCGCAGTCAGTCGGTGTCCTATCGCCCCAGCTGTATCGACTGTTCGGCCTGCGTCTCGGTCCGGGTCCTGGCCGCGGAGTTCGAGCCGAGCGCCACTCAGCGCAAGCTCATCCGGCGCCATTCCGACCTTGAGATCAACGCCTGCAAGCCGTGGACTACCGACGAGCAGTACGGACTGCTTCGGCACTATCTTGCGGCGCGTCATCCGGGCGGCGGGATGGCCGAAATGGATGAGGGCGACTTCGCCGACATGGTCGAGCAGACCCCGGTTCGGACATTCGTCATCGAATATCGCGAACCGCCGGTCGATGGCCGGCCCGGCAAGCTGGTCGGCGCGTGTCTCAGCGATCAGCAGAGCGATGGCCTGTCGATGATCTACAGCTTTTTCGATGTCGGGCCGGACGCTCGCAAGGGCCTCGGCACCTACATCATCCTCGACCACATCATCCGCGCCGCGCGCGCGGGGCTGCCTTATGTCTATCTTGGCTATTGGGTGGAAGGTTCGACCCGGATGGCTTACAAGACCGCCTTCAGGCCGCTCGAGCGATTGGGCCGCGACGGCTGGAGGCGAATGGCGGAGACCGACCTCGACCAGGCGCTCGACGGTCCGGTCAATCTGCCCGCCCGGCCAAGTTCAAAAAAGCTCAGCATCAAGGCCTGACGTTCGGGCGCTGCCAGCTACTTCGCGCGGCTGGCAAAACCGATCGCGGCCACGACACAGCCCGCGAACAGCGCAGCTTCCAGGCCCCCGGTGACGACCAGAGTGACAGGTCCAGGCCCGCTCTCGCCGAACAGATGGCCGATCTGGTCCAGGTCCAGGCGCGATCCCGGCACAGCGCGCGCAAGAAGGGTGAGGCTGCCAAGCATCAGCCGCCCGCCAGCCAGGCCGATCAGGGTTCCAGCAACGCCGCCGGCAATCGCCCCGCGCACGCCGTTCTCCAGCAGGGTTCGGGAGCCCGTGCAAAACCACGTCCCAAGGCCGATTGCGGCGCCGAGCAGGGCGCCTTCGGCGGCGCCGGTGATGCCGTTTGGCGAATGGCCAACGAGAAGCGTGAAGGCGTCGAGGCCGAGGAGGTTTCCGAAGGCTCCGACGACCAGCCCACCACCGGCCCCGGCGGCTGTCGACCAACGCCACGAGCCTGGCCGGGCAAGGTGAGCCGCGGCAATTCCGAGGCTGACGCCAGCAGCCCCGACCACCGCGACGAATAAAGTGACGGCAAGGAGAACGAGCAGCACGGATATCGCCCCGACGCCACCGTCGGCCGGTCGCGAGGCG
>JBDSSR010000096.1:0-6591 GCA_039928675.1 Sphingomicrobium sp.
GCCCGCTCCGCCGTTGAGGGTGTCGTTGCCGCCGCCGCCGCTAAGAGTGTCATTGGCGCCACCGCCGCTGATGGTGTCGTTGCCGTTACCGCCGGTCAAAACGTTGGCGCCTCCAGTGCCCGTAAGCGTGTCGGCGAAGGCCGAACCCGTGATATTCTCAATCCCGAACAGCGTGTCGATGCCCGCTCCCCCGGTGTCTTGCGCCGCAGACGTGATTTTGACCGTCACCCCGGAAAGGGCAGCGGAATAATCGGCAGTATCGATACCGGAGCTGCCGTTCAGCGTGTCGTCACCGGCGCCGCCGTCGAGCGTGTCATCACCCGCGCCGCCGTCGATCGTGTCATTGCCGGCCCCACCCGAAATGATGTTGTTCCCGTTGTTGCCGCTCAGCGTGTCGGCAAAGTCGGACCCAATCAGATTTTCGGACTGGCGGATGGTGTCGATACCGGCGCCCCCGGTGTTTTGCGGACCGGCGAGGATCAAGTCGACGGTGACCCCGCTGAGCGCGCCGGCGTAGCTTATGGTGTCGATTCCGGCAGCTCCGAGGAGAAAATCATTCCCCGCGCCACCAACCAGCGTGTCGGCTCCGGTGCCCCCGTCGAGATAGTCATTGCCAGCGCCGCCCACCAAGGTGTCGATTCCGTTACCGCCGTATAGCGAGTCATCTCCTCCATTTCCGTACAGCAGGTCGTTGCCGCCATTGCCGTAAAGCGAATCCGCCTGATTTGCGCCGGTAATTGTATTCGAAGCGTCCGTATCGTGAATGACCACGGTCGGGATGTTGTCGAGCGTGAAAGTCGTGCTGACCGACCCGCCTGTTTGACCCAGAACATAATTGCTGAGCCCGTAGCCTTGACCGGTTCCCATCAGCGTCCGGCCGCTGAAGTTCGGAAGTGCGAAGTTGGTTACTCCATTACCGCCATAACTCGTCCCGAGCAGTGAAAAGAGCGCCGAGTTCTGATTGATGGGGAGCAACCGTCCGTCGCAAATAACCCACTCGCCGCCGCTCTGGGCTTCCAGCCCGGTGCCGGCGAAAGCCATGATTTCGCCGAGATAGGGAGTCTGACCGCCCGCGGTGTTGCCTCCGTCACGGGACGGGAAGATGCCTTGCGCGCAGATATAATAATCCATCACGAGGGAGGGCTGGAGATTGTTCGCGAGGTCCCCCGCATAGCCCATTGCCGTCGGCATTTGGTTGAAGTCGACCGATATCGAACTGGAGCCCAGCACCATCCCCTCAACATAGTTTATACCATTCAGCGTTCCCGAGCCGACGATGGTTCGGCCGATCAGGTTGGGAATCGCGAAGGTCGAAATGCCATCGCCGCCGTAGGTCGTCCCGATGATCGCGAAGAGCACGTCGTAATCGGCAATGTTGAGAAGGCGGCCGTCGCACACCATGGCATCCGCGGGGATTTGCGAGCCGGCATATTCCCACACGCCGCCGATCATATTGTCGCCATGCATCCACGTCCCCGTGGCGTTGATGATGGGAGTGAGAACGAGGGACGGCTGCGCATTCGAGGCCAGCGGAAAAGAGCCGCCGAAATAGCTGTTCAGATTGGCGGTGGTGAGCGTTCCATACTCTTGCCCGAACATGGAACCCACGTGCGTGCTGACACCGTCGCCTTCGACTTCGATGCGACCACGCAGATCAGGCAGCATGAAGGTGGTGGAGCCATTGCCGCCGTATGTCGTCCCGAGGATGCTGAACAAGGCGGCGTTTTGAGAAATTCCAAGGGTCTGGCCCGAGGCCGTGGCCGTTCCGCTCGGCGCAAAATTGAAGGCGAAGTGGTGCATCGCACCAATCGTCTCGACGGTGAAAGGCAGCCCGTCGGTCGGATAGACTCCATCCAACGTGATCGCGTCAGTGACTGTCAAATACGGCTGTACGTTGTTGAAAGGCGTATTCGCCATTGCCCCACCCCCGGTTACGCAAAAAATGGGGAGTACCCAAAGACTTGTCCAAAAGTCGAGCATATATTTCGGGTTGAAAAAGCTTCCGCACGCGAGACTTGCGGAGTTTCCAAGCGCCGGTCATTTCGTCTTTGCTGAACAGCCTGAGCGGCGAATGTCTGCAATAATTGAATAAGCGACGACCAGCTAACGGCAGAAATGGGTCGAAAGCTGCCATTAGGAACCCGATCGAAAAACTACTTTCCTACAGGCACCCAATTGTGGCTTATCCTCGCCGATGCAGCAGACCCTCTTTTCCCCTTGCGAATCATATTCAAAAGGTCACACCGGCAAGTGATCGTTACAAAGGGAAGGCACCCGAATTTCACTGATCGGACGCGAACTTTGTGACCTTTTACTGTGGTCTCGGCAGCAGCAGCGCCAGCAGCTTTGCGCGGCACTCGCCGTCGATAATTCCGTCGATCATGTCGGGCCGGAAGCGGCGCTGGAAGGCGATCACCGCTTTTTGCTCGTCGGTCACGTCATAGCCGAAGCGCTCGAGCGCGAGGAGGAAACCGGCGTCGGTCCAATAAGGGTCGATCAGGTCGCGCGACGGGCTCGGCAAGGCCAGGCGCCGCTTGGCCAGTTCCCACCAGGGAAACAGCTCGCCCGGGTCATCCTTGCGCGCGGGAGCGACATCCGAATGGCCAACGACATTGCCGCGCCCGATCCCGTGGCGCTCCTTGATGTCGGCAATCAGCGGGAGCAGCGCCGAAATCTGCTCGTCGGGGAACGGGCGATACCCGAATTCATGACCCGGATTGACGATTTCGATCCCGACGCTCGCCGAATTGACGTCGGCTATCCCGCGCCAGCGCGACTTGCCGGCGTGCCAGGCGCGCTTCGATTCGTCGACGAGGCGAAAGATCGTGCCGTCCTCATCGACGCAATAATGCGATGAGACCTGCGCTTCCGGAGAGGTCAGCCGCGCCAGTGCGCCCTCGCAATCGGCCATCCCGGTATAATGGAGCACGATCATCGAGACGGGCAGCTTGCGCTCGTCAAAATTGGGCGAGGGCTGCTCGATCAGGTCCATAGCCGGCGCATGGCGCACCAGCTTTGCCGCCGGGTCAACCCCTGGCGACGGCCCGGCGGTCGGTTCCGCCGCGCTTCTCGACCTTGGCGGGGCCATTGGTCAGCCGATAAAGTCCCCGCGCATCGGCGTCGGAGCCGAGCCTGGTGGTCTGGCCGATGACGGTTTCGCCAGCACCGAGCATCAGCCAGCCGTCGTCGGCCATGGCGCTTGCCAGCCGTTCAAACGCCAGCGCCTTCTTGTCCTGGCTGAGATAGAGGAGGACGTTGCGGCACAAGACGATATCGAACCCGCCAGGGTGCGGCGGCGCTTCAAGCAGATTGTGGACCTGGAACCGCACCTGGCGGCGAAGCGGCTCGGTTGCGCGCCAGCCCTCGCCGCATTCCTCGAACCATTTGATCATCTGGTTGATGCCGAGCCCGCGCTGGACTTCGAACTGGGTGTAGACACCGGACCGAGCCCGATCGACGCAGCCGGTCGAAACGTCTGTCCCGAGGATGTCGACAGTCCAACCGTGCCACCGCTCGGGATTGTCCGCGAACAGCATCGCCAGCGAATAGACTTCCTGGCCGGTCGAACAGCCAACCGACCAGATCTTGATCCGCCGGGTGCTTGCGCGGCGGGCCGCAAGCTCGGGCAGAGCATGGCGCTCGATCAGGTCGAACGGCGAACGGTCACGGAAGAAATAGGTCTCGTTGTTGAGCAAAGCTTCGACCACCTGTTGCGACAAATTGGGTTCCTTGCCCATGACCAGGATTGTGATGAGCTCATCGAGCGTCGATATTTCGCGTTCGCGAAGCAGCTGGGAAAGCGCGGTTTCAATCCGCCAGCGGCGGCTCATCGTCAGTTGCTGGCCGGTCCGGGCTTCCAGAAGGCCGGCAAGGATTCGGCTGGAGCTATCGCTTATCTGCACGTGGGGGCTCCTCGATACGCGACAGGATTCGTCGCGCGATTTTGTCTGGCGGGAGCGTGGCGCAAGCCAGGCCCGCCTCGACCACCGCGCGCGGCATCCCCCACACCGCGCAACTCGCTTGATTCTGGGCAATCACCGATCCGCCGCAAGCCACCATCCTGGCTGCGCCCTCGACTCCGTCGCGGCCCATTCCGGTGAGGACCACGCCGAGCGCACCAGCGCCGAACACCGCCCCGGCAGACGCCAGCATCGGATCGACCGAGGGCATGCAGCCGCTGGTCCCGCGGGCGTGAGTCAGGCGAACGATCACACCCTTGCGGGTCGGCTCAAGCGTCAAATGAGCATCGCCCGGAGCAAGCAGGATACGGTCAGCAACGAGCTCCATTCCGTCCTCGGCGACTACCGCGTCGCGCTTGGCAATAGCGCCGATTTGCCGGGCGAATACGGACATGAACGGGATTGGCAGGTGCTGGGTGATCAGGATCGGCACTCCAATTCGGTCTGGAAGCGCCTGGAACAGCGTCCCAATCGCGTGGATCCCGCCGGTCGAAGCTCCGATCGCAAGGACGGTGATGGGGTCCATCGGCATCCGCCGAAGAATGATCGGATGATTTGACGCGGTCGATTGAAACTGCGTCGAGATCAGCTCGGAGGCATGGCCAAGCGCCTTCAATTTGCTCAGGAGCACTTCGGAAAATTTGCCGTTGAACCGCCCTGTGCCCGGCTTAGGCAAGGTGTCGGCAGCGCCAAGCGAAAGCGCTGCAACGGTCTGTTCGGCGCCCTCTTCGGCAAGCGATGAGACGATCATCACCTTGGCACCTGCGGCGGCACCGATGATTCGTGGAATGGACTTCAGCCCGCCGGCTCCAGGCATTTCGAGATCAAGCAGAACGATATCGACGCGGCATTCGCCAAGCGCTTCGATAGCGGCCTCGCCGCTTGAAGCGACAGCAACGATTTCGAAGTCGGGATCGGTTTCGATCATGCGCGTCAGAACCGCCCTTGCGACCGTCGAATCATCGACGATCATCAGCCGGATCGGGCGGCCCTTCGGCCTTGCGACCGTGCGCGGTTCAGGCTGGCCCTCACGCGATCTGGCGAGCGCCCGCTCCACAGACCGCGACTCAGGCGGCGCCGACGAGTTGAAGCTTGATGTGAAGCGTTTCCCGGTCGAACGGCTTCATGACATATTCGTCCGCCCCGGCTTCAAGCGCCGCGCGGATGTGCGCCATGTCGTTTTCGGTGGTGCAGAAGACAACCTTGGGCTGGTCTGCATGGCCAGTCTGGCGAAGCAGTTTCAGGAACTCCATCCCGCTCATCACCGGCATGTTCCAGTCGAGCAGCACGACGTCGGGCATTTTCGCTTCGCACCGCGCGAGGGCTTCCTGACCATCGCCGGCCTCATCAACCTCAAAATTCAGAGTTTCGAGAATATGCCGAGCGACCTTCCGGATCACTTTGGAATCGTCGACAATCAAACAGCTTTTCATGATTGGGGCTTTCCCGCTTTCTGTTCCAACGGAGGTAAACACTAAGAGTAACGAAGAGCTTAAGCTGCAGCCCTGGTTTCGCTGCCGGCAATCAGCGCGGCAACATCGACCAGCAGCAGCGGCCCGGTTTCGGTTTCGACCATGCCTTTGGAGGCGCGTTCCCAGCCCGGGCCCATCGCGGCTCGGACCACGACCGGGTCCGACATGGCCTCGACCACGTCCTCGACGCTGTCGACGATGAGCGCATAATGGTGACCATCGAGCTCGACCACCGCGGCCTCGCGGATGCCGTCCGAGCAATCTGTCTCGCCAAGTTCGAGCGATCGCATGCAGTCGATCACCGTCAGTACCCGGCTGCGAAGCGCCGACAGGCCCGCGACGTGGTTGGCGGCCCGAGGCACAGGAATCAGCGTGTCGAGCTCAACCACCGACTCCACTGCGGAGGCCGGAAGCGCGACTCGCGCGCCGGCGATAGTCACGACCAGCAGAAGCTCGTTCACTTGTTCCCCCCCCCGGTCCCGGTCTTCAGCGCGACCAGCAGACTGGCGCGATCGTAGCGGTAGATGCTGTTGTCCTTCTTGCCCGCCGGCTCGGGCTCGGAGCGAAGCCAGATTGTCTTGGCCGCGGGACCTTCGCCAACGACCGCACCCTGCGAGGCGATGACCATGTCAGCGGCGCACTCATCGTCCTCTGCGACTACCCGGTAACCGGCGGCTTCAATGATTGGACGAAGCATGTTCTGCATCCACGGATCGTCGCTCGGCAGGCGGCAAACCAGTTCGCTGGTCAGCCTTGCGGCGGGTCCAACATGGCTTGCAAACAGCCAGTGGCCGTCGACCAGCTCGGCTGGCTCGCCGTTGATCAGCGATACGCCGCTGATTTCACCTGGGCGCTCGGCGTTGATGACGTCATTGTCGATGGTTGCGAAATCGATCACCTCGCGGAAAGCATAGGCGATCTCATGGCTTCCGTCGTTGAGCCGAAAGATCCGGACCTTGTCGTCGCCGAGCTCCGCCAAATTTCCCCCGGCCAGCGGAAGGATGGAGTCGCCAACCTGGACTCGAAGCTGTCCAGCAGCCTGGGTCACCGAGGCGCGGGCAACTTCTTCAATCCGGTCGACAATCGCGAGGCGCAGTGCCCGGCGACCGCCATCGAGCCCGCGGAACAGCAGAACGACGATGGCTTTGGCCTGGGCCGCT
>JBDSSR010000097.1:0-2451 GCA_039928675.1 Sphingomicrobium sp.
CCGCAAATCCTTTTGACCACGCCCGAATCCTTGAGCCTGCTGCTCAGCTATCCCGACGGCGACAGGATGTTCGAGGGGTTGCGAACGATCATCGTCGACGAGCTTCACGGATTTGCCAAAGAGAAGCGGGGCGACCTTTTGTCGCTGGCGATGGCGCGGTTGGAGACGCTTGCGCCGGGGCTTCGCCGAATCGGGCTGTCGGCCACGATCAGCGACCCCGATGCCTATCGTTCGTGGCTCGCGCCGAATGCCGAGATGGAGAAGGTCGACCTGGTCAAGGGTGATCCCGGAGCCGAACCCGACCTGTCGATCCTGATCCCCGAGGACCGCATCCCGTGGGGCGGGCATTCGGGCCGTCACGCCGTGCGTGAGGTCATGGCGCTGATCGAGCAGCACAGGACGACGCTGGTGTTCTGCAACACGCGAAGCCTTGCCGAGCTGATCTTTCAGGATCTGTGGGCGGTCAACGACACGTCTCTGCCGATCGGAATCCATCACGGCAGCCTGGCGATCGAAGCGCGCCGAAAGGTCGAGGCGGCGATGGCGGCGGGCAAGCTTCGCGGACTGGTTGCGACGGCCAGCCTCGACCTTGGAATCGACTGGGGCGACGTCGATCTGGTGGTCCAGATGGGCGCTCCCAAGGGGTCGTCGCGGCTGCTCCAGCGGATCGGCCGAGCCAACCACCGCCTCGACGAGCCATCGCTGGGCGTACTGGTCCCAGGCAACCGCTTCGAATATCTCGAGGGTCGGGCCGCGCTCGACGCGATCGCCGACGGCGAGCTCGACCCCGAACAGTTCCGCCCCGGAGCGCTCGACGTCCTTGCACAGCATATTCTGGGCATGGCGGTGGCCGCGCCGTTCGAGCAGGAGGCGATGCTTGCGCAAGTGCGCTCGGCCGCGCCCTATTCCGGGCTGAAGGCCGAAACGTTCACAGAAGTGCTCAATTTCATCGCGACCGGGGGCTATGCGCTCAAGGCCTATGACCGGTTCCGAAGGCTGGTTCCACAAGCTGGCGGGATGTGGCGGGTCGCCCGTCCGCAGATCGCGCAGCAGCATCGGCTGAACGCGGGCGTGATCGTCGAGCAGCCGCTGCTGACCGTGCGCTTTCGCAACGGCCGCAAGCTCGGCACCATCGAGGAAGGCTATGGTTCGAGCCTGACGCCGGGGGATCGCTTCTATTTTTCCGGACTGAGCCTCGAGGTCGAGCGGTTTAAGGACAGCGACATCATCGTCCGCGCCTCGTCCAAAAAGGCGCGGATCGTCACCTACGGCGGACAGCGCATGTCGATGTCGACCCACCTTGCCAACCGGGTCCGGCACATGCTTGCCGACCGCAACGACTGGCACCGCTTTCCCGACGACGTTCGCGAATGGCTCGAAGTCCAGTCGCAGCGCTCGGTCCTTCCCGAACCGCACCAGCTGCTGGTCGAGACCTTCCCTCACGAAGGTCAGCATTTCATGGTCGCCTACAGCTTCGAGGGCTGGAATGCGCACCAGTCGCTGGGGATGCTCCTGACCAAGCGGATGGAAAAGACCGGGCTCAAGCCGCTCGGCTTCGTCGCCAATGATTATGCCCTCGCCTGCTACGGGCTGGAGCCGATCACCGATCCCAAGGCGCTGTTTTCGGCCGACATCCTGGAACAGGAATTCGTCGAATGGGTCGAAGGTTCGCATCTGTTGAAGTCGGCGTTTCGCGAGGTGGCGGTGATCGGTGGGCTGGTCGAGCGCCAGCATCCGGGACAGAGGAAGAGCGGACGCCAGGTGAGCTTTTCGACCGATCTCATCTACGACGTGCTTCGGCGCTATGAGCCCGGGCATCTGCTTTTGCGTGCGGCATGGGACGATGCCCGGCGGCGGCTGACCGAACTCGGCCGCCTGGTCCGGCTGGTCGATCGTGCGTCGGCGACCATGGTCCACGTCGCAACCGGGCGGATTACGCCGTTGGCGGTTCCGCTGATGGTGATCGTTGGCCGCGAAGCGCTTCCCGCCGGAGTGGAGGCCGACGAGTCGCTGTTGGGGCAGGCCGAGCAGCTGGCTGCCGCGGCAATGGTCGCCTGAACCGGCAAGCCATTGCCGCTCAACCTCTTATCTGCGAATCTGGAGCGATGAGACGATCCTTGGCACTGCTTTTCCCGCTCGCGCTCAGCGGCTGCATGGTCAGCAAAGTCGCAAGCACCGCGTTCGATATCGCCACGCTTCCTGTGAAGGCGGTGTCGGCTGGAGTCGATGCAGTGACGACCAGCCAGAAGGAAGCCGACGAGAAGCGCGGACGCGAGATTCGCAAGCAGGAAGAGGAGCGTGGCCGCCAGCTGCGGCTTGCCGACGAACGGTGCCGTAAGGGCCGGCCGCTTGCGCGCGACGATTGCCGACCAGCGGTGCGGCGCTGAGATACTTCCTCGACACCGAATATAATGGCTGGGGCGGAGCGCTGATCAGCCTTGCGCTGGTGCC
>JBDSSR010000098.1:0-6851 GCA_039928675.1 Sphingomicrobium sp.
GATCGGATGGTCCGCCGCAACCGCGACGAAGCTTGCGCCGAAGATGGTGTCGGGCCGCGTCGTGAATACCTCGACGCTGTCGATCTCGCCGGCCGGCTGGGCCAGGCGAAAGCGGAACTGCAGCCCGCTGCTTTTGCCGATCCAGTTCTCCTGCATCAGCCGGACCTTGTCCGGCCAGGCATCGAGCCCCGCCAGCCCCTCGAGCAGATCCTCGGCAAAGTCGGTGATCTTGAGGAACCACTGCGACAGCTTGCGTCGCTCGACCAATGCGCCCGATCGCCAGCCGCGGCCGTCGATGACCTGCTCGTTGGCTAGCACGGTCATGTCGACCGGGTCCCAATTGACCTCGCTTTCCTTGCGATAGACGAGGCCGGCGGCATAAAGGTCGAGGAACAGCGCTTGTTCGTGGCCGTAGTAATCGGGCTCGCACGTGGCGAGCTCGCGGCTCCAGTCGATTGCAAAGCCGATCCGCTTGAGCTGCTCGCGCATCGCGGCAATGTTGGCGCGGGTCCATTCGCCGGGGTGAACCTTGCGCTCCATGGCAGCATTTTCGGCGGGCATTCCGAACGCATCCCAGCCCATCGGGTGAAGCACTTCGTCGCCCTTCATCCGCCGGTATCGGGCAATCACATCGCCCATCGTGTAGTTGCGGACATGCCCCATGTGGATGCGACCCGACGGATAGGGAAACATCTCGAGCACATAGGTCTTGGGCTTGGCACTGCTGCTGTCGGCGCGGAAGCAGTTCTGCTCGTCCCACCGAGCCTGCCAGCGGCGATCGGCGGCACCGGGGTCGAAACGCCCGTTCACGGTCCGGGACAATCTAGCCCGAGACGGTCGTCCGGCGAAGGTCGCGGGCCCTCGTCAGGATGATGTCCTCAAGCTTCTGGGTTGTCGCCGCTGCGACCGGGGCATTGACCCATGCGCCATCCTGGCTGACCTGCCGCACCGCCGATACGCGAAGCGCGTCGGCGCGAAGGTCGGCATCGAGGATCGCAACGGTCAGCTTGACCCGCTCGCTTGGCGCCCGGGGACTGGTGTACCAGTCGGTGATGATAACTCCGCTGGTCGGGTTGGCCTGGAGCAGCGGGGCGAACGAAACGGTGTCGACCGCTGCTCGCCACAAATAGCTGTTGACCCCGATCTGGGTCATCCGCGATGGCGCCAGCCCCATCGGTACGCTGCGGTTGCGGCTGGTACAGCCGGTCGTTGCGATCGCAAGAAACAATAGGGCTGCGGCGGAAGCGGTCGGTCGGGTCATCAACTATCCTTGGCCGAAAATCTGGGTGCTGCGGCGTTATAGAAGGTCGAAGTCCCTCCGCAAGCATGTCCCGGGGATGAACAGGATTGTGGTTAGTCAGCAACAGGCCGCGGATGAATCGATTCGCCTGTTGGAACCTTGGGCTTCGCCAGACTATATCGATTCGCGACAGGGAGAGGATTGTTTGTTGAGTCTCGCCGCCCGGAAAGATGCAAGGCTGCTGGCGGCGTTTGTCGCGGGCGGACTGATGCTGTCTCCGGCGGTGGCTACGGGAATGGCTGCAAAGAAGCACCCGCCCGCTGTTTCGCTCAGTTTTGACCCGGTCTCCTCCTTCACTCCGGCCAACGCCGATCCCAAGCTTGCAGCGGCGCTTGCCGGGCGAAGCCTGTCGCTTGCCGATTTCAAATTCACCCCCGCCCCCGCCAGCGGCCGGCCTTCGCAGGTCCGGGTTGCGATTCGCGCGCGCCTTGCAAGCCCGGCCCCGACCGGTGCCGCAGCAGCGACTGCAGCGACCACGCTTAGCGCGCTTGCGCCGACCGGCTTCAACCTTGGCGCAGCCGTTGGCTGGCGCCGGTTCGCGGTTGCCGGCGATGTTGCCAAGATCAAGGACGCCGACTCGGCTCTGGGCGGCCGCGAGACTGCGATTGTCGGTGTCAGCTATTCGCTCAACAAGCGGTTGACGACTCGCCTGGCGCTCGGCTCCGACCGCGCCACCGACCGGCCGCTCCAGGCGCTTCGCAAGGGCGACAATGTCTCGGTCGATGCCGGTGCGTCTTTCTCGCTTTCGCGGCGGATCGCGCTGACTGGCGGCGTTCGCTACAATATCGAGCATGATCGCAACTCGGCGCTCGAGGACGACCGCCGCGATGGCCAGGCCGTTTACGTCGGCACTGCGTTCAAGTTCTAGTCTTCGCTCGACGCGCCGCAGGTCCACGCTCGGAATTCGCAATTCGGCCCGCTTTTGAAGTGGCGCGTGTAGCGCATGTCAGCGTGACCATCGTCGAACCGGCACTCGCATGATCGCCGCTGCCGAGCGCCTCGACCGGATCCACAGCGACATTGCCGTCGCCGCCCGGCTCGCCGGACGAAAGCCGGAAACGGTCCAGCTCATCGCCGTCAGCAAGGGTCGAACCGCCGAGGAGATCGAGTCGCTTCTCGCCGCCGGTCATCGTGATTTCGGCGAAAACCGGGTGCAGGAAGTCGCCGCCAAATGGCCCGATCTGCTGGCCCACTATCCCGACGTCCGGCTTCACGCGATCGGCCGGCTGCAATCGAACAAGGCTGGCGAAGCGCTTGCGCTGTTCCACACGATCCATTCGCTCGACCGACGGTCGCTGCTCGATGCGCTTGCAAAGGAAGCGGTTCGCACCAGCCGCTGTCCAGGCGTCTACCTACAGGTCAATATTGGCGAGGAGGAGCAGAAGGGCGGCTGTGCAATCGGCGACATTGGCGCGCTTGCCGCGGCGGTGCGCTCCTCGCCGCTGGCCCTTGCCGGACTGATGGCGATCCCACCGCTTGGGGCCGAACCAGCGCCCTATTTCGCGCTTCTTGCAAAGCTTGCCAGGGCCAATTCGATCGCTGGCCTGAGCATTGGCATGTCCGGTGATTTCAAGACTGCAATCATGCTCGGTGCGACCGCGGTGCGGATTGGAACAGCGATGTTCGACGACCGATGAGCCGGTTCGCCGCAATCATATTCGACTTCGACGGAGTGCTCATCGAAAGCGAGTTCGACGGCAATCGCCAGCTTGCCGCGCTGCTCACCGACCTTGGTCACCAGACCAGTGTCGAGGAGGCTCTCAAACATTATGTCGGACTGTCCGGGCCGCAGTTCGTGGCCGCGATCGAAACGCGCATCGGCACCACTCTTCCACCGCAATTCCACGCGCGCCGGACCGAGCAGACCGTCCGTGCGCTTCGCGAAGGCGTGGCCGCGGTGGCGGGCGCGGTCGATTTCGTCCGTTCGCTTCCCCAGGGCCTGCCGCGCGCGGTGGCATCGTCGAGCACGACCAGCTGGATTGCCGGCCACCTTGCACATCTCGGGCTTGCCGACGCCTTTGGCAGTCACGTTTACAGCGGCCGCGAACATGTCGCGCGCGGCAAGCCCGAACCCGACCTCTATCTGTATGCCGCCGACCAGCTTGGGGTCGACATTGCCCACACCGTGATCCTCGAGGATTCGGAGGTCGGTGTGACCGGCGCCCTCGCGTCGGGCGCGACCGTCATCGGGCTGGCCGCCGGCCGGCATTGTTTCGACGGCCATGGCGACACGCTACGCGCGCTCGGGGTCAAGCATATCGCGCACGACTTTGACGAGGTGAGGCGCCTGATCGGGCTAGATTAGGTGCCCGCTGCGCTCGCGCTTGGCGGCGAGATAGTCGGCGTTGTGCGGGTTTGCCGGCATGTGGTGGGCAACCCGCTCGACCACTTCTACTCCGGCCTGTTCCATTCCCGCCAGCTTGGCGGGGTTGTTGGTCAATAGCCGCACGCGATCGATCCCGAGTGCGCGCAGCATTGCGGCGGCATGACCGTAATCGCGTTCGTCGTCGGCAAAGCCGAGCCTTCGGTTGGCGTCGACGGTGTCGAGCCCGCGATCCTGAAGCGCATAAGCGCGAAGCTTGTTTGCAAGCCCGATCCCGCGCCCTTCCTGGCGCAGGTAGACAAGCACTCCGCCACCTTCGTTGCCAAGGATTCGAAGCGCTTCCTTGAGCTGCGGTCCGCAGTCGCATTTGAGCGATCCGAACACGTCGCCGGTCAGGCATTCGCTGTGCAGTCGAACCAGCGGCGGCTTGCCGCCGAACGCGCCGACCACAAGCGCGACATGGTCCTCGCCGTCGTCTGCGGTGCGAAACGCCACGATCTGCGTTTCGGGCATCGCTTCGAGCGGCAGCCTGGCCCTCGCCACGATCGTTACTTCGGGGGTGCGCGTCTGCCGGTCGATGTCCGCGACTGCGACGCTCGCCGCAACATCGCCCGAGTCGAGCAGCCACAATGCCGGGAGGAGGCCGGCCAAGCGCGCCAGTGCAAGCCCGGCGCTGGCGCTCTTCGTGGCCTCGCACCGGACCGGCGTCAGCGGCCCCAGTGGGCCGCGGTCGAGGTCGCGGCCCGGATCGGCGAGCGCGAGCGCTGTTGCGCTATCGAGCCAGGACGTGCGCGCAACAACCACCGGCCGTGCCGGGTCCGCGGCATCGCGGGCATTGGCAAGCGACAGCGCCGCCGCGCGCTGACCACTGATCAACAGCTTTGCCGATGTGCCGGGGTCCAGCAATGCAAGCATCTCGGGCGTTGCGGTTTCCACTGCAAGGACGGTCAGCGGATCCGGACCTTCGATCCGCACCGGCCGCCCGGCGCGAAGCGCGGCGATCGCGCCGCCGATGGGTCGCGGCGTCGTCACACCGTCACCTCCAGGATCAGCGGAACATGATCGGACGGGCGCTGCCAGTTGCGGCAGTGCTCAAGCACTTCGTGGCCGGTCAGGTGGCCGGCAAGCTCGGGCGATGCCCACATATGGTCCAGCCTGCGCCCGCGATCGTTGACCGTCCAGTCGAGCGATCGATAGCTCCACCAGGTGAAACACCGCTCGGGCGCGGGGACGAAGCGGCGGCCGATATCGATCCAGCCGTGGGCCTGTTGCAGCCGACCGAGCAGGTCCACTTCCACCGGCGTATGGCTGACGACGTTGAGCAGCGCCTTGTGGTTCCACACGTCGCATTCCAGCGGAGCGACATTGAAATCGCCAACGATGATCGTCGGCTCGTCAAGCGCTTCCGACCAGCGGGTCATGCGCTCGAGGAAGTCGAGTTTCTGCCCGAACTTGGGGTTGATCGAACGGTCGGGCGTGTCGCCGCCGGCCGGGACATACACATTCTCCAGCCGGATTCCGCAGTCAAGGCGCACTCCGATATGCCGGGCCTCGCCATTATCCTGCCAATCGTGGCGGCCCGGGTCGTTGAGCGGCAAGCGGCTGAGGATCGCGACTCCGTGGTGCATCCGCTGGCCGTTGAGCGCGTGGTGCCGATAGCCGAGCTTTTCGAACTGCTCGGCCGGAAAGATCGTGTCGAGCACCTTGGTTTCCTGCAGGCACAGGACGTCGGGCTGCTGCTCGGCGACCAGCTGCTCGACCAGATGGGGCCGGGCGCGGACCGAGTTGATGTTCCATGAAGCAATCTTGATCGTGGTCACGATGGCCGATGTAGCCACGCTGGCCGCTGGTTGCGAGCGGGCATGGAAAGGCCCCCGCTCCGGGGGCATGGAGCGAGGGCCGACCGAGCGTTGTCACGCAAGGGATTCTGCAAGCCCGGGTAACAGGGGGGAAACCCCAAGCGTAAGCAGAACCGACAGCCTATCTAGGTATCGACGCCTGAAAATGCGATGAACAGGTCGCAAAATGAAACTTTTTTCATCTACCGCTTTTTTGGCTGGGCGTAGGTGAAGCTGCTCTCGGGGACCGCGACGTTATAGCGAATATCGCTTAGCTTGACCGTCGTTCGCCGGCTTTGCGCATCGATTGCGGTCCAGCCATAGAGTTGCAGCCCGCCCGGCGCCGAAGCGCTGCGCAGGAAGACTAGCGTCAGCGCGCCATATTGTGTCGGATCGCGTGCCAGCACCGAGACGACTCGCGGATCGCTGCCAGGAACGATCTTGGCCCGGCCCTTGAGGTCGGGCGATCCGGACAGAAGAACGCCGAGCGGAGTGCGACTGAGCGGCCAGCTCGATTTCTGGCCGACCTGGTAATCGACCATCGTCAGCGTCTTGCCATCGGCGACGAGCAGCAGATCGCCGCTGCCATATTGAAAGCGGATCCGCCCCGGGCGCTTCATCTTCAACGTCCCCGCGGCTGACCGCCCGCGAGCGTCCGACTGGACGAAATTCGCAGTCATCGTCTGGACGCTGGTGAGGTGCGCCCGGAGCCGTGCCATGTCGGCCGATTCCGCGGCGATCGCCGGGACAGGGGTGGCGGCCAGCAGGATCGGCGCAACCAGCGCGACCGGCGCCAGCACGCGCGCGAAATTGATCGAAAAACTCATGGTCCAAGCTCCGTGAAGAATTGGTGCCGGGTGTCGCACGCGGCCGTTGAATGCGTCGTGAACCTTGCAGTCCCGTTTCGTTCAGCTGCGCTCGGCGGCCATCAGATCGGGTGCCCGTCGGTATCGATTAGTAGTTCGCGGCGGCCGACATGGTCTGGCTGGCCGACCAGCCCGTCCTTCTCCATCCGCTCGATCAGCCGGGCAGCGCTGTTGTAGCCGACTCGAAGCTGGCGCTGCAGGTACGACGTCGAGGCCTTCTGGCTTTCGGCGACGATCTGGATCGCCTTGCGGTAGAGCTGGGTCTCGGCATCGTCTTCGCCAGTCGGCTGCCCGTCGAACAGATAGCCGCCGTCTTCGGGCTCCTCGGTAACTGCGTGGATATAATCGGGCGCGCCCTGCTTGCGCCAATGCTCGGCCACGGCGCGCACTTCCTCGTCGCTGACGAACGGCCCATGAACCCGGATGATCTGCTTGCCGCCGGGCATGTACAGCATGTCGCCCTTGCCCAGCAGCTGCTCGGCGCCCTGCTCGCCAAGGATCGTCCGGCTGTCGATCTTGCTCGT
>JBDSSR010000099.1:0-2512 GCA_039928675.1 Sphingomicrobium sp.
AGGACGACGTGTTCAATGCCATCGAGCCGGTGCTGTCGGGCGTGTTTGAGGAATTCGCGCAAGGTCGAAGCGTGACGGCGGCCGGCGACTATCCGCGCATTCCCTACAGGCAAGCGCTGCTGAAATATGGCAGCGACAAGCCCGATCTTCGCAATCCGTTGCTGATCAGCGACGTCGGCGAGCATTTCCGGGGTTCGGGCTTAGGCCTGTTCGCCAAGATCGTCGATGGCGGCGGGGTGGTTCGCGCAGTGCCAGCGCCGGGGACCGCCGAAAAAAGCCGCAAGTTCTTCGACGAGATGAATGAGTGGGCGCGGAGCGAAGGCTTCGCCGGCCTTGGCTATGCCACGCGCAAGGGCGGCGAGTGGGGCGGCCCGATCGCCAAGAACCACGGCGACGAAGGCATGGCGCGGCTGGCCGAGACGATGGGGCTGGGCCCCGACGACGGCATTTTCTTTGCCGCCGGCAAGGAAGACGAAGCGGCCCGGCTCGCAGGGCTCGCGCGGACCCGCACCGCCGAGCAGCTCGACCTCATCGAGCAGGGCACGTTCCGCTTCTGCTGGATCGTCGATTTCCCGATGTTCGAATATAATGAGGACGCCAAGAAGGTCGATTTTTCGCACAACCCGTTCTCGATGCCGCAGGGCGGGATGGACGCGCTTGAGAAAATGGACCCGCTCGACATTCTGGCGTGGCAATATGACATCGTGTGCAACGGCGTTGAGCTGTCGAGCGGAGCAATCCGCAACCATCGCCCCGACATCATGTACAAGGCGTTCGAAATCGCCGGCTATTCCAAGGCCGAAGTCGATCTCAATTTCTCGGGCATGATCAACGCCTTCAAGTTCGGCGCTCCGCCACATGGCGGATCGGCCCCGGGAATCGACCGGATCGTGATGCTGATCGCCAACGAGCCCAACATCCGCGAAGTCATCCTTTTCCCGATGAACCAGAAGGCCGAGGATCTGATGATGAACGCCCCGTCCGAGGTCTCGCCGAAGCAGCTTCGCGAACTGCATATCAAACTCACCGGCCAAGCGCTTGAAACTAAGCGAGAAATGCTCGCTTCCGATCAGTGAGCGAAGCTCGAGCTGGCGGTAACGCGGCGTAGAGCCAGTGCGGCTTTGCCTCGTTTCGGGACAGTCATTGAGGATAACGATGGTTGGCGTTGTCGCGGGCAGCGGGTGGATGTAAATCACGCCATAGTGGGGAATTCTCTAATCCAGCGCGATGTTGTCGCGACCGAACCGGTGCTCGAAGCGCTCAAGGGGCAACTGCACGAACTGCAGCTTGCACAGATCGCGCATGGCCGGCGCGCGATCATCCTGTTCGAAGGGCCCGAAGGATCAGGCAAGAAGGCCGCTTTGCGCCAACTCGCGGCAGCCTTCGATCCGTGCAATTTCATGGTCCACCAGACGCGCTTCGACCGCCGCGAATCGGGCCAGGGACACTGGCTTGCGCGATTCTGGAGCAAGCTTCCCGGGGCCGGCGATACCGCGATCTTCTATCGCAGCTGGTACCGCCGGGTGCTCGATGACCGGATCCTCGGGCGGATCGAGGAGACCATGGTTCCGCGCGCTCTGGACGAGATCAACGAGTTCGAAGCGCAACAGCGTGACTATGGGACCCTGATCGTCAAGCTCTACTTTGAATCGTCGGAAGCCGCGCAACGGCAGCGGATCGAGCAGCGCTCGGGCGCTTCGTTGCGCGCTCCGATGCCCGAGGAAGCAATCTCCGTCAGCGATCCCGCTTTCGTCCGCGCACTTGGCGAAGTCCGGGCCAATACCGACACCCGCTGGTCACCGTGGAAGGTGATCGGTTCGGACGATGAGCGCCGCTCGACGCTGGTCGCGCTGGAAACGATCGCCGATGCCTGGTCCAAGGCAATGCCGGCCGAACCGCCGCAACTCGTCCGGGCCGCGCCCAGGGTCGCCTAGCTGATCGCCCGATTGGTTACGGCATCAGCGCTTCCAATCAGCGCTTCCAATCAGCCCGGGCGGTCTTTCCCAAGGTAGCGCGAGACGTGCATTCCGGAGCGCGGTGAAGACGGTGCGCGGAGCGAATCGTAGACCACGCCATTTTCGATGACCCGCTGGACATAGCCCCTCGTTTCGAGGAACGGAATCGCCTCGATCCACTTGATCATGTCGACTTCGCTGCGCGGGTCGCCATAGGCGTTGACCCACGTGCGGACGTTGCCAGCGCCGGCATTATAGCTTGCGACCGCAAGCGGAACACTGCCGCCCCAGCTGTTGAGCATGCGCTGGAAATAGGCCGAGCCAAGCATGACGTTGTAGTCGGGATCGCTGACCAGCCGGCTGCTGTCATAGCCGAGGCCCATCTTGCCGGCCTGCTCACGCGCGGTGCCGCTCATCAGCTGCATCATCCCGCGGGCCCCGGCCGGGCTCAGAGCATAAGGGTCGAACGAACTTTCCTGACGGCTGATCGCGTGGGCCAGCGACCACAGGCTCGGCGACACCGAACCCGACAGTGACGGGAATGCCTGTCGGACATA
>JBDSSR010000100.1:0-1742 GCA_039928675.1 Sphingomicrobium sp.
AGGTGATGCGCATCCTTCCCCGGATCAACGAGGACGTGAACGAGGAGTGGATCAGCGACAAGACCCGCCACCACGTCGACGCCCTGGTCCGCAACCGGCTCGACCGGCCATGGGTCCGCGAGAACGGCAAGCTTCGCGAAATTCGCTGGACCGAAGCCCTCGATCTGCTTGCGGGGCGGCTGAGCAAGGCCGGTGCCAAGGTCGCCGCGATTGCCGGCGACCTGCTTGACGCCGAGACCATGTACGCCGCTCGAAAGCTGCTCGAAGGGCAGGGTTCGACCCTCCTTGAAGGGCGCCAGACCGGCCTCACCTACGACACCAGCAGCTTGAGCGCGGTCGCGTTCAATTCGACGATTGCCGGGATCGAGGACGCCGACGCGGTCCTGCTCGTCGGATCGAACCTGCGGTGGGAAGCGCCGTTGATCGCAACCCGCGTTCGCAAGGTTGCGCGCAAGGGCGGCAAGGTTTTCGCGATCGGGCCGCAGGTCGACCTTGGAATGGCGATCGAATGGCTGGGCGATGATCTCAAACTGCTCGGCAAGCTGCCCAAGTCTGTGAAAACCGCGTTCGCCGTGGCCCAGCGCCCAGCGGCGATCGTCGGCGGCGGCGCGCTTGCTGCCGGTGCGCAGGGCGCCACCCTGGCGCTGGTCGAAACGCTTGGGCTGATCAAGGACGCCGCTTCGACAGGCTCAGGACAGGGCTGGAACGGTTACAACGTTCTGCATTTCTCCGCCTCGCGCATGGCCGGGCTGATCCTCGGTTTTGCCCAGCCCGGCGGAATTGCCGACATCGAGGCCGCGGCGCCCGAGGTCGTGCTTCTGCTCGGCGCCGACGAAGTCTCGGCCGACCGTTTTGCGGGCGCGTTCAAGGTCTACATCGGCCACCATGGGGACGCCGGCGCGCGCCAGGCCGATCTGGTTCTTCCGGGCGCGGCCTATGCCGAAAAGCACGGCATCTATGTCAACACCGAAGGCCGAGTGCAGCGGAGCGAGAAGGCCACCTTCGCGCCGGGCGAAGCGCGTGAGGACTGGGCGATCCTTCGCGCGCTATCGGGGGTTCTCGGCACGCCGCTGGGATTTGACAGCTTCAATGAGGTTCGCGCCGCGATGGTCCGCGATTTTCCGCAGCTTGGCCGCGACTGCCTGATCGACCTGCCGTGGGCGCCGCCCGCGCTCGACGCCAAGGCATCGGGACCCGTTCGCTATCCCATAACCGACTTCTTCCTTACCAACGCCATCTGCCGCAATAGCCCGACGATGCACCGCTGCTCCGAGGAACTGGTTCAGGGCGTCGCTTTCCAGGAGGCGGCGGAGTGACCGACTTCTTCGTGGCCCACGGAATGATCTACGACTGGGCGTGGTTCCTCGCCACGATCATTGGAATCCTTGTCATTGCGCTGCCGCTGATGCTTGCTGTAGCGATGATTATCTATGCCGACCGCAAGATCTGGGCGGCGATCGCGCTTCGCCGCGGGCCCAATGTCGTCGGCCCGTTCGGCCTGCTTCAAAGCTTCGCCGACGGATTGAAGGTATTCCTCAAGGAAACCATCGTCCCGTCGAGCGCCAACAAGGGGCTGTTCCTGATCGCTCCGATCGTCACCTTTACCGTGGCGCTGATCGTCTGGGCAGTGGTTCCGTTCGCTCCGGGCGTGGTGCTCGCCGACGTCAATGTCGGGCTGCTCTACGTCCTGGCGGCGAGTTCGCTCGGGGTCTACGGGGTGATCGTCGACGGCTGGGCGTCCA
>JBDSSR010000101.1:0-2242 GCA_039928675.1 Sphingomicrobium sp.
GACCCCGACGCGGTCGACGGCCTGGCCGGCGAAGTCGCTGCTGCCAAGGGCCAGGGCCATGAGCTGTGCCTGGTCGTCGGGGGCGGCAACATCTTTCGCGGAATGGCAGCGGCGGCCAAGGGTTTCGACCGCGCCAGCGCCGATTATATGGGCATGCTTGCGACCGTGATGAACGCGCTTGCGCTCCAGGGCGCACTCGAAAAGATCGGCGTTGACACGCGGGTCCAGTCGGCAATCCCGATGGCCAGCATTTCCGAACCCTACATTCGCCGCCGGGCGCTGCGCCACATGGAAAAGGGGCGAATCGTGCTGTTTGCCGCGGGCACCGGCAATCCGTTCTTCACGACCGATACCGCAGCTGCGCTCCGCGCCGCCGAAATGGGCTGCGACGCCTTGTTCAAGGGCACCAGCGTCGACGGCGTCTATGATGCCGACCCGAAAAAGGTCGCGGGCGCCAAGCGCTACGAAACCCTGGGCTACACCAAGGTTCTGGGCGACGACCTCAAGGTCATGGACGCCGCTGCCGTCGCGCTGTGCCGCGACAATGCAATTCCGATCGTGGTCTTCAATATCCGCCAGCCCGGCAATCTGGCCAAGGTGCTTGCAGGCGAGGGACTGGCAACGATGGTTCAGGGCGAGGAGCAGTAAATGGCGACCAGTATCAGCATCGACGACCTCAAGCGCCGGATGCAGGGCGCGATCGATGCGCTCAAGCATGATTTGACCGGCCTTCGCACGGGCCGCGCGTCGACGGCGTTGCTCGATCCGGTCCAGGTCGAGGTTTACGGTGCCAACATGCCGCTCAACCAGATTGCGACCGTGTCCACCCCCGAAGCGCGGATGCTGTCGGTCCAGGTTTGGGACCGGTCCAACGTGCAGCCGGTCGAAAAGGCAATTCGCGCCGCTGGCCTAGGGCTCAATCCAATCACTGACGGGCAGGTCATCCGGCTGCCGATCCCGGAGCTGACCGAGGAGCGGCGAAAGGAGCTGGCCAAGCTGTGCAGCCAATATGGCGAAAAAGCGCGGATCGCGGTGCGCAATGTTCGCCGCGACGGAATGGACCACCTCAAGGCCGACGAGAAAAAGCACGACATCAGCGAGGACGAGCGCAAGCGGCTTGAAGGCGATGTGCAAAAGATGACCGACGAGACGATCAAGGCCATCGATGAAACGGCTTCTGCAAAGGAGCGGGATATCCTCGGCCAGTGAAGCCTGAAACCGCCCGGACCGGCGCGGCTGGGCTGGAGGAAGAGAGCGCGGGATCGCGCCAAATGCCCCGCCACGTCGCAATCATCATGGACGGCAATGGGCGCTGGGCGCGGCAGCGGGGCTTGCCGCGGGTTGCCGGGCACAAGGCTGGAGCAGAAGCCGTTCGCCGAGCGATGCAGTTCGCCTCCGACCAGGGTATCGAAGTGCTGACGCTCTATGCCTTTTCATCCGAGAATTGGCGACGAAGCCCCGAGGAAATCTCCGATCTTACGAACCTCATGCGGTTCTATCTTGATCGCGAGCTTGCATCGCTGCTTCGCGAAGGTGTCAGGCTAAAGCTGATCGGCGATTATTCGGCGTTCGGTCCGGACCTTGTCGAGCGGCTTGAAAAAGCGGTCGAGCGCACGTCGGGCAACGATCGCCTGACGCTCGTGGTGGCGCTGAACTATGGTTCGCGGGCGGAGATTGCGTCGGCTGCCCGAGCACTTGCGGCCAAGGCCGAAGCAGGTGAGATCGACGCCGCAGACATCGACGAGGACGCGATTGCCGCCGAGCTTCAGACCAGCGACCTGCCCGATCTCGACCTGATGATCCGGACGTCGGGGGAAATGCGCCTGTCCAACTTTCTGTTGTGGCAGGCCGCCTATGCCGAACTGCTGTTCATCGACACGCTGTGGCCCGACTTCGATGAGGCGAGCTTTACTGACGCCTTGTCTCGCTTCGCGGGGCGCGAGCGTCGCTTTGGCGGGCGGGTTGGCGGTGAACGGGGCCGGGCGGCATGAGCGATCTGCTCGTTCGGACGCTCACCGGGCTGGTCCTCATCGCAGCAGCGCTGATTGCAGCGGTTGCTGGCGGATATGTCCTGGCGGTGCTGGTCGCGGCTTCAGCGACCGCGATCTTCTATGAATGGACTCGCCTGAACAAGGGCCGGGGAGCGGCGTGGTACGTCGCTGGCCTGTTTTACGCGGCGCTCCCCGCGCTTGCGCTGCTGTGGGTCAGGGAGCGCTCGGGCCTCGATTTGCTGCTGTGGCTG
>JBDSSR010000102.1:0-4194 GCA_039928675.1 Sphingomicrobium sp.
AACCGCTGCGAGCGCCAGAAGCCCGTTCGCTCCGGCGCCGGAGCGATCAGCCCAGGCGGTGAGGCGCCGAGCCGGCCCGGCCCACAGGTCGAGCGCCGGGCCCGCGCGGTCCGGATCGTCGCTTGCCATTGGTACGGCATAAAGGCGGGCCGCTGGTCAGGGAAGGCCCCACCGGGTTGCCCCAAGACTTGCTGCGAGTTGCTGCGCGACTTGCTCCACCCGAACATTTCGCGCAAACCGCCCGAATGGCGGACAAGGGGCATCCCGACGAGCAATCTGCGGGCGACGCGGTCTATCGCGTTGCCGGTCAGCTGACGATCACGCGCGCCGCAACCACTCAGCGTGAAATCGATGCCTTGCCCGATCCGTTGACGATCGACCTGACCAATGTCGACCGGATGGACACCGTCGGGGCATGGATCGTCTACCGCACCGTTCGCGACCGCAAGGCCAAGGTTGTCGGCGCAAGCCGCGACGAAGTCAGCCTGCTCAAGGAAGTGGGCAATTACGACCACCCGTCGCGAGTCCGACCGGAAGAGCCGCCCGGGCTCACCCGGACCGTAATCGAGCTTGGCGAATGGGTGACCGAAACCGGGCGCACCCTGCTCGGCCTGCTCGGCTTTTTCGGGGCGACGTTAATCGGCTTTGCCAACGTCATCCGCCGACCCAGGAAATTCCGCCTGAATGCCGTCGTCACGCGATTCGACGTAGTCGGGGTCCGGGCGCTTGGGATCATCGGCCTGATGAGCTTCCTTATCGGCATCGTCATTGCCCAGCAGGGCGCGGTCCAGCTCGCCCAGTTCGGGGCCGAGGTCTACACCATCAACCTGATTGGCCGGATCACGGTGCGCGAGCTTGGCGTCCTGATGACCGCGATCATGGTCGCGGGCCGGTCGGGCTCGGCGTTCGCGGCCCAGCTGGGCACGATGAAGATCACCGAGGAAATCGATGCGATGCGGACGATCGGCGTGTCGCCGGTGGAATCGCTCGTCATCCCGCGAATGCTTGCGGCGGTGCTGATGATGCCGCTGCTCGGCTTCTGGGCGATCGTCACCGCGCTGGTCGGAGGCGGGCTGTTCGTGTGGTACGATTTGCAGATTCCGCCGATCACCTATGTTCAGCGGCTCCAGGAAGTCATTCCGATGACCGACCTTTGGATCGCGCTGATCAAGGCGCCGGTGTTCGGGTTCATTATTGCGCTTGCCGGTTGCTTCCAGGGGATGCAGGTCGAGGGCAATAGCGAGGAGGTCGGATCGCGAACGACGACAGCCGTCGTCCAATCGATCTTCCTCGTCATCGTGCTCGATTCGGTGTTCGCGGTGTTCTTCAGCTCGATCGGCTGGAAATGACGGACAAGGATTGCGACCCGGTCATCACCGTCAAGGGGCTTGGGAACAGCTTCGGCGAGCAGGTCATCCACGAGGATTTGAACCTGACGGTCTGCCGCGGCGAGATTCTCGGAGTGGTCGGCGGATCGGGGACCGGCAAGTCGGTGCTGCTGCGCTCGATCATCGGACTTCAGACGCCGTCAGCCGGGGATATCGAAGTGCTTGGCGAGAACATGGTCGACCGGACCGAGGCCGAGGCCAAGAACATTCGCCGGCGGTGGGGAATCCTGTTCCAGAACGGCGCCTTGTTTTCGACGCTGACGGTCGCCGAGAACGTCGAAGTCCCAATTCGCGAATATTTTCCGTTCATCCATCCCCCGCTGCTCGACGAGATCGCCTCCTACAAGATCGCGATGGGCGGGCTGTCTGCAGACGCGGGACCCAAATTCCCGTCCGAGCTGTCGGGCGGAATGGTCAAGCGCGCGGGACTTGCGCGAGCGCTCGCGCTCGATCCCGAGCTGTTGTTCCTCGACGAGCCGACCGCCGGGCTCGATCCGATTGCAGCCGCCGCGTTCGATGAATTGATCCGCTCGCTTCAGCAGCAGCTGGGCCTGACGGTGTTCCTGATCACCCACGATCTCGACACGCTTCACGCCATCTGTGACCGGATTGCGGTCATCGCTGATCGAAAGGTTATCGCCGTCGGGACCATCCCCGAGCTATTGGCTTTGGACCATCCTTGGATACAAGAGTATTTTAACGGACCGCGCGGTCGTGCCGCGGCGGTGAACTATGATCATGGGGCCACCGGATAATGGAGACACGATCGAACTACATCATGGTCGGTGCGGTCACAGTCGCGCTTCTGGCCGGAGTATTGCTGTTCATCGTCTGGCTCGCGGGCCTCTCGAGCAAGCAGACCAAATGCTACGACGTCTATTTCAGCCATGGCGTCGGCGGCCTCAACAAGGGGTCCAACGTCAGCTTTTCCGGGGTTCCAGTCGGCCAGGTCAACAAGATCTCGCTGCTTCCCAACCGGCCCGAATTCGTCTGGGTCCGGATCGAAATCGATGACCAGACCCCGGTCCTCCAGGGAACCACCGCGCAAATGCACGGTGTCGGTTTCACCGGGGTCAGCGAAATCCAGCTTGCCGGCGCCGAGCGGGGTCGCACGCCCATTTCGCAACTCGGGCCGCAGGGATGTCCGGTGGTTCCGTCGAGCGAAGGCGGGCTCGGCGCGCTCCTGCAAAGTGCTCCTGAACTGATCGACCGAATCCAGCGATTGACCGAGCGGTTGACCGAACTGATGAGCGATAAGAACCAGAATTCGATTGCCGACATCCTCGAGAACATCGACGAGACCACCAAGCAACTGCGGAGCGCTTCACCGCAAATGGCGCAGACGATCCGCGAGATTCAGATCGCCTCGCACAATGCCGGGCTTGCGGCTGGAAGCGTCGCCAAGCTGACCGACAATGCCAATCGCCTGGTGACCGAACAGGGCCAGCCGGCGGCGCAGGACCTGCGCAAGGCGATCGGCTCGATCCAGCAGGCGACCGACAATTTGAACGGCATGGTCACCGACGCCCGGCCGGGGGTGCAAAGCTTCAGCAAGTCGACGCTGCCCCAGGCCAACAAGCTGGTCCACGATTTGCGTGAACTGACGCAGTCGCTCCAGTCGGTTTCGGACCGGGTAAATCAGCAAGGGATCGGAGGCGCGCTAGGGCCCGCCAAGCTGCCCGATTACAAGCCAGGGAAGTCCAAATGAAACTGTTGTGGAAAGCGGCAACCTCGATTGCCCTTGCAAGCGCCCTTGGCGGCTGCTCGCTCGGCGGATTACTCGGCGGCGGCAAGCCCCCGGTAACGCTTCAAACGCTTACCCCGGAAGCTGCCGATCCCGGCGCAATGGCGCGTTCGGCCAACGCCGGACAGGCGGTCACGGTCTCGGTTCCGACCGCCCGGCATGAGTTGCAGACGGTCCGAGTGCCGGTTCAGCTGTCGCCGACCGACATCCAATATGTCACCGGGCTGCAGTGGATCGACACCCCCGACCATCTGTTCCAGGCGCTAGTTTCCGAAACCATCCGTCGGACCACCGGCCGGGTGGTACTCGACCCGCGCCAGGCCGGATTCGATCCGGGGCTGATGGTCAGCGGCGACCTCCAGCGGTTCGGCTATGACGCAAGCAGCCACCAGGTCAGCGTGGTCTATGACGCGACCTTGTCGACCGAGGGCGGGGCGCGGGTCGAAACGCGGCGCTTCACTGCAAGCGAGCCCGCCGACGGATCGGGCCCAACCGTCGGCCCGGCGCTCAACCGCGCGGCCAACCACGTCGCACTCGATGTCGCCAAATGGATCGGCGGGTAGCGGCAGGCGACTTTTCACCAATTGCGGGCATTGGCAAATGGGCGCTTGGTTGTGCGCCTGCATTGGAACGACAAGGGCTCATGACATGGTCGACAAGCGCCGCAAGTTAACTGCCGCAATTGTTGCCGTAATGGTTGCCGCCCTCACGACCGTGCTTGCCTACCTGCTGCTGGTGCTGACGTCATTTTTCGTGACGATGCCATCTGTGACGCAGTCGGCCGTGTTGGTTGGAGGTCTACTGCTGCTGATTTTCACCGCCACGTTCGTGGTGGCGTTCCGCAGGATGCGGGACAACGTCACGCTTTAGACGGCCATCCGCGAATCGACCCGTCGCGACAAACACCCATGCGGACACCAGGCCAACGCGCTTAAGCGAGGCTTTTCGAGACTTGTTCGAACACGTCCTTTGACAGGCCGGGCGTTGCCGCGACCAGCTCCAGCGCCGCCTTCATCATCGCCGAGCGCTTGGGCTCGAACCGGCGCCAGCGGCCGAACGGCG
>JBDSSR010000103.1:0-37080 GCA_039928675.1 Sphingomicrobium sp.
TGATCCTCATCCTGTGGTTGCTCGGCGTAATCTGAGCGGTCACGATTGATCGAACACGGTGGCGTTCGTTGCAACAGCGACGAGCGCCGTCGTTCGTGGTCCAACTTGGCGATGTACAACCTGGCGATGCGCAAACTGGCCGCCGTCGATCGCGATCCAGCCGGGCGGGCCCGGCGCTAATCCGAGTCGATTCGCGCAACCAGACGCTTGCCGTGCCACAGTTCGATGCGCCCCGATGCGCGGGTTTCGCGGGCAGCGCGAAGCGCTTCGTCGTCGCTGGCCGCGTCGATCCAGTCGCCTGCGGCGATCCTTCCGGTCCCGTCGAGCCGGTAAACGCGATAATCAGCCGACACGAACCCCCCCATTGGCCCCCAATTGGCTTGCCACTGGTTAGCCAGTTCGCCGGAAAGCGCGAATAACACTGGTTATGAAATATGGGGCTAGCTATTGGTTTATAGACACTTTTTGTGAATTTCGCATCCGTTATAACTTAGGTTAACTGGAAAGCTGCGCCGCCGTTGCACAAGCGGCGGTGGAATGATCAGTGCACATTTCAAGAAGCTGAGACGGCGTATCTCGATCAGCTCCGAGGAGGAACGGGGAATCCGCGGCCTCGTTTCGGAAACTCGGCGAGTTCGTTCGGACGAGACCGTCGTCCGTGCCGGCGAGGAACTGAGCAATAGCCTGTTGCTGATCGACGGCTGGCTTGCGCGAAGCAAGGACTTCCCGGGCGGCGAGCGGCAGGTCACCGAGCTACATGTCGCCGGCGACTTTGCCGATCTCCACAGCTTTACCCTGAAGCGGCTCGACCATGATTTGGTAACGATGAGCGAATGCACGATCGCAATTGTCCCGCACGAGCGGCTTGGCGCGCTGATCGCCGCGCACCCACGGCTTGGCCGGGCCTATTGGTTTCTCACCAACATCGACGCCGCGATTCAGCGCGAATGGGCCCTGTCGCTTGGCCAGCGATCGGCATTGTCACGCATGGCGCATCTGTTTTGCGAGCTGTTCGTCCGACTTGAGGTCGTCGGGCGAACGGTCGCCAATCGCTACGACCTGCCGTTGACCCAGCGCGAACTATCCGAATGCCTTGGCCTGACGGTGGTCCACGCCAACCGAACGATCCAGGAGTTGCGGCGGCGCGGGCTGATCGAGCTTGAGAACCGGCAGCTGACGATCCTCGACCGCCGCGGACTTGAAGGCGTTGCCCAGTTCGACCCGACCTATCTGCATCTCGACAAACACGAGCTCTAGCAGCCGTGCGCCCGGGTCAGGCGGCGTCCGGGCTGCTGGCGACAACCGCGCGGGTATCGCCGACCCCAACAACATGCGCGCCCCACATTGTCGCTGCCAATAGCAATGCCCCGGTGGCCTGGTGGAGGACTGCGATCGGGATCGCGATTCCCGACAAAACGGTGAGGATTCCGAGCAGGATCTGAGTTCCCACGGCGGCATGGATCGCGATCGAAGCGGCACGGCCGCCAGGGCATCGGCGGACCTGGCGGGCGAACAGCGCAAGCACTGCGACAACAGCCCACGCCCACCAGCGGTGGACGAACTGGAGCAGATAGGGGTCGTGGGTGAGCGCGAAGCCGGCTCCGCTGGACCAATCGACCCCGGCCGGGAAGAATCCCCCGTTCATGCCGGGCCAGCTGTTCGACACATAACCGGCGCGAAATCCGGCGACCCAGGCGCCGAGCATCAGCTGCACCGCAAGGGCTGTAAGGGCGAAGATTGCCGGGCCGGTCAGCCGCGCCGGCCGCGAAGCCGGGTCGGCGGCGAGGCGGCGTAGATCGAGCGCGGTCCAGATCAGCGCGCTCATCAGGAACAACGCCATCAGCAAATGGGCCGACAGGCGGTAGGGGCTGACCTCGGTCCGCCCCTCGAGCCCGGACAGGACCATGAACCAGCCGATCGCGCCCTGGAGCCCGCCAAGAACGAACAGCGCGGCAAGCCGCCACGAATAGCCGCTCGGGATCGCTCGCCGTGCCGCCAGCCAGGCGAGCGGCAGGAAAAACACCAGTCCGACGATGCGGCCGAGCAGGCGGTGGACCCATTCCCAGAAGAAGATCGTCTTGAACCCCGCGACGGTCATCCCGGCCGGGCCTGCGACCTCGCGAAATTGCGGCGTTGCCTGATAAAGCGCGAATGCGCGCTGCCAATCGGCATTGGTCAACGGCGGGATCGCGCCGGTGATCGGCTCCCACCGGGTGATCGACAGTCCGCTTTCGGTCAGCCGGGTGATGCCGCCGACAACGACCATCACAAACACCAGCCCGGCAACGAGAAGCAGCAGCGCGGCAATGGCGTTCGGCCTGGTCGGACGATGGTGCTGAGCAAGCGAGGCGGGATCGGACATTGGGCCGCGCCTATGCGCGGTTGGCGGGCCGCTCGGCAAGGGTCCGATGCTGTCGTATGATATATTGTAACTCTTGATTCCATCGACTATGTTGCAAGCACGATGGCAGCGCTGACGATTCCCACAGTCCGGCTCGACCGAATGGCAATGGCCTTGTCCGGGCTGTGCCTGGTCCACTGCGTCGGGACCGCGGTCGCGCTTGCCTTATTGTCCGCGGCCGGTGGAATTCTCGGCGCTCCGATCATTCACGAAGTCGGGCTGAGCCTGGCCATGGTGCTTGGCGCAATCGCTCTTGGCAGGGGCGTGGTCGAACATGGATTTTTGATGCCAAGCGCGGTCGGCGGGCTTGGACTTGGAGTGATGGGCGGGGCCCTGACCATGCCGCATGGCGGAACCGAGACTGTATTCACCGTCGTCGGCGTTACGATCCTTGCGCTGGGGCACCGCCTCAACGCCTTGGCGGCGGCCTAGGCAGGGCAGTGGCCAACGCTTTTGCGAAGCTTGCCCGAGTGCCGGGCAGGGCCTAGTCCGAACCGGTCAGATGGGTAGCCACGATCACCAGATTCATCAGGGCGAGGCGCTGAAAAGCGCGGCCCGCGACCGCTTGACCGAGGTTGGCGAGCAATGGACCGACATGCGCGCAGCAGTGTTCGAGGCGCTCACCAGCTTTGCCAAGCCGGCAAGCGCCTATGATGTTGCCGAAGCGGTGTCCAAATCGCAGGGTCGGCGGGTCGCGGCCAACAGCGTCTACCGGATCCTCGACCTGTTCGTCGGCTCGAACCTCGCCCGCCGGGTCGAAAGCGCCAATGCCTATGTCGCCAACCAGCATCCCGAATGCCTTCACGACTGCATTTTCCTGATCTGCGACAGTTGCGGGCAGACCGTCCATCTCGATGACGACAGCCTTTCGGGCGGCGTTCGCAAGGCAGCGGCGAGCGCCGGTTTTTCGGCGCCCCGGCCAGTCATCGAAGTGCGCGGCACCTGCGGCGACTGCGACGGCGAATGAGCAAAGGTCTTGCCGTGAGGAAGATCTGAGCAATCGCTGAAATCGTTCGCGTTTTCGATGGTCCGGGTGACATCTCCGGGCCTTGGGCGTAAGGCCCCGGGCCAATGACCGACTATCCCCAAACCCCTCGTCCCGACACTCCGGTGCTCGACAAGGTTCAGTTTCCGGCGGACATTCGTGCGCTCCCCAAGGAGGAGCTGCCCGAGCTTGCCGACGATCTTCGCCGCGAGGTGATTTCCGCGGTGTCGGTGACTGGCGGGCACCTTGGCGCAGGGCTTGGCGTGATCGAGCTGACTGTCGCGCTCCATTATGTGTTCGATACACCTCGCGACACGCTGATCTGGGACGTTGGTCACCAGGCCTATCCGCACAAAATCGTCACTGGCCGGCGCGACCGCATTCGAACGCTTCGCCAAAGCGGCGGCCTGAGCGGCTTCACCAGGCGTTCGGAAAGCGAATATGATCCGTTCGGAGCGGCCCACAGCTCGACTTCGATCTCGGCCGCGTTGGGCTTTGCAATCGCCAACAAGCTTTCGGGCGATCCGGGCCGTGCAATCGCGGTCATTGGCGACGGTGCCATGAGCGCCGGAATGGCCTATGAGGCGATCAACAATGCCGCCGCCGCCGGCAACCGGCTGGTGGTCATCCTCAACGACAATGACATGTCGATCGCCCCGCCCGTCGGAAGCCTTCGCAATGCGCTCGCCCGGCTGGTCAGCTCGGGCAAGTATCTCACTCCGCGCCGGCTGGCGCAGAAGCTTGCGCGAAAGATGCCCGACGGGCTTCACGCCGCGGCCCGGCGGTTCGAGGAATATACCCGCGGCTGGATTACCGGCGGGACCTTGTTTGACGAGCTTGGCTTCTACTACGTCGGCCCGGTTGACGGGCACGATGTCCGGGCGCTGGTGGAAGTGCTCGAAAACGTCCGCGACGCCGAGGAAGGGCCGATGCTGGTCCATGTCGTGACCACCAAGGGCAAGGGCTATGCGCCGGCCGAAAGCGCCGCCGACAAATATCACGGGGTGGTCAAGTTCGACGTCGTCTCGGGCAAGCAGGACAAGGCCGCGCCGGGGGCACCGAGCTATACCGGGGTTTATGCCAAGGCGCTTCTGGCCGAGATGGAGCGCGACGAGAAACTGGTCGCGATTACCGCCGCGATGCCGTCTGGCACCGGGCTCGACAAGGTCGCGCAAGCGTTTCCCGATCGCACCTTCGACGTTGGCATTGCCGAACAGCATGCAGTGACCTTTGCCGCCGGACTTGCAGCGCAGGGGCGAAAGCCTTTCGTGACGATTTACTCGACCTTCCTCCAGCGCGCCTACGACCAGGTGGTCCACGATGTCGCGATCCAGAATTTGCCCGTCCGCTTCGCGATGGACCGCGCCGGGCTGGTCGGCGCCGACGGAGCGACCCACGCCGGTTCGTTCGACCTCGCTTATTTGTGCACGCTTCCCAATTTCGTGGTCATGGCGGCGGCCGACGAGGTCGAGTTGACCAACATGGTCCACACCATGGCGCTTCACGATGCAGGGCCGATCGCAGTGCGCTATCCGCGCGGCGAGGGGCGAGGGTTGGCGGTTCCGGACGTCCCGCAAGCGATCGAGATCGGCAAGGGCCGGGTGGTGCGCGAGGGGAAGAAGGTCGCGATCCTGTCGCTTGGGACCCGGCTTGCCGAAGCCGAAAAGGCGGCCGACCAGCTCGACGCGATGGGCCTGTCGACGACGCTCGCCGACCTGCGCTTTGCAAAGCCGCTCGACGGCGAGCTGATCCGGCGGCTGATGAGCACCCATGATGTCGTGGTGACGGTCGAGGAAGCATCGATCGGCGGGCTTGGCGCGCATGTGCTGACGCTGGCCAGCGACGAAGGGTTGCTCGACGGCGGCTTGAAGATCCGGACGATGCGGCTGCCCGACGCTTTCCAGGAACATGACAAGCCCGACAAGCAATATGACGACGCCGGGCTCAATGCCCCGCACATCGTCGAGACCGTGCTGAAAGCGCTTCGGTCGAACAGCGCCGGCGTCGAGGAGGCTCGGGCGTAGCCAAGGTCCGCGCAGACCAGCTGCTGGTGAGCCGCGAGCTGGCCGAGAGCCGGACCCGGGCGCAGGCGCTGATCATGGCCGGGGCGGTGTTTTCGGGCGAGCGCAAGATCGCCAAGGCGGGCGAAATGCTGGCTCAAGATGCGGCGCTGGAGGTGCGCGGCAAGGACCATCCGTGGGTTTCGCGCGGTGGGATCAAGCTCGACCACGGGCTGGCGCATTTCGGGTTTGATGTGAGCGGAGCGATAGCGCTCGACGTGGGCAGCTCGACCGGCGGGTTCACCGATGTTCTGCTTAGCCGGGGCGCGGCCAGAGTTTATGCCGTCGATGTCGGTACCAACCAGCTCGCATGGTCGCTTCGCCAGGACCCGCGCGTCATCGTCCATGAACAGACCAACGCCCGAAACCTCGACGCATCGATCATTCCCGAGCCGGTCGACATCATCGTGTGCGATGCAAGCTTTATCGGACTCGCCAAGGTGCTGGAGGCGCCGCTCACGCTGGCAAGGCCCGGCGCGAACCTCATCGCCCTGATCAAGCCGCAGTTCGAGGCGGGACGCGAGGAGGTTGGCAAGGGCGGAGTGGTGCGCGACCCGGAGGTCCATGCGCGCGTGTGCACCGCGGCCAAGGACTGGGTTGCCGGACAGTGCTGGACAGTGCTTGGGATCGAGCCGAGCCCGATTACCGGGCCGCAAGGCAATGTCGAATTCCTCCTTGGAGCGCGCAAAGATGGCTGATGACGGGCAGGAAAAACTGTGGGGCAGATATGGGCTGATTACGGTTCCGGCGATCGTTCTGGCCGGATCGGCGATCGGCATATTGAGCGGAAGCGGCAATGCCAACGGCTGGTACCAGACGCTCCACAAGCCGGCGTTCCAGCCGCCACCCATCGCCTTTCCGGTTGCCTGGACTATCCTTTATGCCTTGATGGGGGTTGCGCTTGCGATGATCCTCAACGAGCCGCCATCGCCGCGGCGCAAGACCGCGCTGATCCTGTTTTTTATCCAGCTTGCGCTCAATTTCGCCTGGTCGCCGATCTTTTTTGGACTGCATGACATTCGCCTGGCGCAAATCGTGATCTTCGCCATGGCGGCAATAGCGGCGGCGGCGGCCGGCCAGTTTCTCCGGATCAACAGGGTGGCGGGACTGCTCCTCATTCCCTATCTGGCGTGGCTGATCTTCGCGGCAATTCTCAACTCCGCGATTTACAACCTCAATCCGGGCGCGGGCACCTCGCTGCTCGGCTGAACGGGAGAGCAAGCGATGCAGTCCGAGAACAAGATGTTCGACGACGTTGTGAAGATGGTGAACGGCTTTGCCGGAACCTTCGCCGGAATGGGCCGCGAGGCCGAATCGTCGGCGCGCGAGAAAATGCGCGAGTGGATGGCGGGCAATGATTTCATCGGCCGCGACGAATTCGAAGCGGTCAAGGCGATGGCCGCCGCTGCGCGCGACGAAAATGAGGCGCTGAAAGCGCGGATTGCTGCGCTGGAGGGCAAGGCGGGCGGTTCGCCTGGGCCCAAGGCCGGGGCAAAGGCCAAACCGGGAGCGGCGTCCTGAGCGAGGAAGAGATCGGCGAGGAGCGCGACGACGGCGCTCCGATTGAAGTGCTCGAACAATATTTCGAAGCGCGCGGCTGGGCGTGCGAGCGCACCGCCGAGGGCGAAATCGTTGCTTCGGCGACGGGCAGCTGGGCGCAATACGAATTGCGCGGCGTGTGGCGGCCCGAGGACCAGGTGCTTCAGTTTCTGGCGTTTCCCGACATCAAGGTGGCTATCGAAAAGCGAACCGCGATCTACGAGGCGCTGGGCCTGATCAACGAGCAACTATGGCTCGGCCATTTCGAAATGTGGTCGGGCTCCGGGCTGATCGTCTTTCGCCATTCGACGATCCTCGACGCGCGTGAGGACGAAGGGCTGAGCCTCGAGCAGGCCGAGGCCATCGCCGAAGCGGCAGTCGAGGAATGCGAGCGCTTCTACCCCGTCTTCCAGTTCGTCCTGTGGGGCGGCAAATCGCCGGTGGAAGCGATTTCCGCCGCGCTCATCGATACTCACGGGGAGGCTTGAAGCCGATGGCCGGACCGAAACTGCCAATGCCGACCTGGTTCGTCGGCTGTGGAAACATGGGCGGGGCGATCGTCAAGGGGTGGCAGGCCGCGGGCATCGATCTTGCACCCGTAACCGTCATCCGGCCGAGCGGCGAAGCGATCGATGGTGCGCGGGTCGTGACCAGTTTTGCCCAGGCGGGTCCGCCGCCCAAGTTGGTGGTGCTCGGTTTCAAGCCGCAGCAGCTGGACGAGGTTGCGCCGCAGCTGCGGCAGTGGCTGACGTCGAAAACGGTGATTGTCTCGCTGCTTGCCGGGGCCGAGGCGAAAACGCTTCGGGAGCGTTTTCCCGGTGCTGGCCGGATCGTCCGAGCGATGCCCAATCTGCCCGTCGAGATTCGGCGCGGAGTGGTCGCGCTGTATAGCGAGGACGCCGATGCAGCGACCCAGGAGATGATCGGCGAGCTGTTTTCGGCGCTTGGTTTTGCGATGTGGGCGGTTGACGAGGAACGCTTCTCGGCCATCGGTTCGGTCGCCGGCGCCGGCCCGGCCTATGTTGCGCGATTCGTGCAGGCGCTTGCGAAGGCCGCCGAAGCGCGCGGGATCAGCGCGGAAATGGCACCGGTCATTGCGCTTGAAACCGTGCTTGGAACAGCCTGGATGGCGGCCGCGACGGGCGAGGACATGGCCTCGATCGCGAGGCGCGTTGCAAGTCCCAAGGGAACGACCCAGTCCGCTCTGGACGTGCTCGACCATGACAATGTTCTCGATGAGCTGGTCGATGTCGCGATTGCAGCAGCCGGGCGGCGGGGAGCCGAGCTGGCGAAGGAATCCCGCTCGCTTGAAGAGCCGGCACGGCTGTCCTAGGCCCAACGTCTTCAAACAGGGACAATGATGGCCGAGCAGCAGACAAATTCGTTCGACGACCGCGACGGCTGGATCTGGCTGGATGGCGAGACCATCCCGTGGCGTGACGCCCGGGTCCATGTCCTCACCCACGCGCTCCATTATGCAAGCAGCGTGTTCGAGGGTCAGCGCGCCTATGGCGGAACCGTGTTCAAGCTGCGCGAGCACACCGACCGGCTGCAGCAGAGCGCTCGTCTGCTCGGGTTCGAACTGCCTTTTTCCTCCGACCAGATCGATGCCGCCTGCGCCGAGGTTCTGAAGGTCAACGGCTTTACCGACGCCTATATGCGCCCGGTCGCCTGGCGCGGGGCCGAATCGATGGGCGTTGCTCCGGGCAACACCAAACCGCATGTGGCAATCGCGGCGTGGGAATGGGGCAAATATTACGACCCACGCCATTCGCAGGATGGGATCCGGCTGGAAATCGCCAAATGGCGGCGGCCCGCGCCTTACACTGCGCCAACCGCTGCCAAGGCAGCGGGCCTGTACATGATCTGCACGCTTTCAAAGCAGCATGCCGAGCAGAACGGGTTCAACGATGCACTGATGCTCGACTGGCGCGGGCAGGTCGCCGAAGCGACTGGCGCCAACGTTTTCTTCATCGAGAACGGCAAGCTTCATACGCCCGTCCCCGACTGCGTCCTCGACGGAATCACTCGGCGGACGGTGATGGAACTTGCCCGCAAACGCGGAGTCGAAGTGATCGAGCGGGCGATCTGGCCCGAAGAGCTGGAAGGATTCGAGCAGATGTTCCTGACCGGAACCGCGGTCGAAGTGACCCCGGTTCAATCGGTTGGGCCGTGGAGGTTCGAAGTCGGCGATCTGACCCGCCAGCTGAGCCGGGACTATGACGACCTGGTCAACGGCCGGCTTTCGAACGCCTAGCCGAACATCGTCAGGGCGAGCGTTTCGCTCGGCCCGAACCAGATGACATGGTTGGTGTGGTCGGCGAGATCGTCGCCGGTTTCGGCATGAGCGAAGATCGTCAGGACCCCGCGGTTGAGCGCAAGAAATTGCGCCACCTCGCCAAATTCATCGCGCGGCACTGTCAGCTGGACGCTGCCGCGCGGGTGAGGTCCGACGGGGCGCAGATGGAAATGACCGACGGCGACGGGGAAACGGTTCTGAACCGCTTGCGCGAGGTGCTTGGCGGCCTCGACCTGGTGCGGATCGTAATAGATGTGGGCGTGAAAATCGCGAATGGTTTGCTCGGTCATGGCAGACATATAGGGGTTGCCCCTTCCAACTCGAATAGTGGCCGGTATAAGAGCCGCCGTCCCCGAAGCGCCTGAGTGCACTGGGGCCCGCCTGCTGGGGCGTCGCCAAGTGGTAAGGCACCGGTTTTTGGTATCGGCATTCGCAGGTTCGAATCCTGCCGCCCCAGCCACAACTCGACCGAATGCGGATCGAACCTGCTTAGGTCTTTCGGATTGCGGCTATCCAGCCGCGGGGGTTCGAATCCTGCCGCCCCAGCCACGTCTCGTCGGGTGGAACGTCGAACCTGCTCAGGTCTTTCGGATTGCGGCTATCCAGCCGCGGGGGTTCGAATCCTGCCGCCCCAGCCACAACTCGTCGGGTGGAACGTCGAACCTGCGCTTGATGTTGCGGTCTGGGTGAGGGACGTTGGGTGATGGCCATACTTACCATCATTGCCGCAGCCTGGGCTGCGACAACGGTTCCGACGATGGGCGCGCTCGCGCTCGATCGCGTCGGCGACCGCGGCGCGCGGGTCGGGTTCGTCGAATATGAGGCCGAGAATGCCGTCACCGACGGCGAAGCGATCGGACCCTCGCGCCGCTTTACGACACTTGCCGCCGAGGCATCGGGAAGACGCGCGGTTCGGCTCGGCAAGGCCGGGCAGTCGGTCCGGTTTACCCTTGCCGCGCCAGCCAACGCCCTGACGGTGCGCTACGCCATTCCCGACAGCAGCGACGGCGCCGGCCGCGACGCGAAGCTGGGCGTCTACGTCGGAGCGGAGCGGGTTGGCGCATTGAAGCTAACGTCCCGCTACGGCTGGTTCTACGGACGCTATCCATTCAGCAACCATCCCTCCGATGGCCTTGCACACCATTTCTACGACGAGGCGCGGCTGCTGATCGGTCGAAACCTCCCGGCCGGAGCCGAAGTCAGGCTTGTCGCGGAGGCGGGAGCAGCGCCCTGGACCATTGTCGACCTGGCCGATTTCGAACAGGTCGCGCCGCCCCTCGAACCGCCGCCGGGCGCGCTTTCGATCGTTCGCTTCGGGGCCGATCCGGCCGGCAGGCGCGACAGCCGTCGGGCAATCACCCGAACCATTGCCGAAGCGCGGCGGCGCGGCGTTGCCGTGTTCGTACCGTCAGGGCATTTCCGCATCGATGGGCATGTGTTGGTCGACAGGGTCACGATCGTTGGCGCTGGACCGTGGTATTCGGTGCTTCGGGGCCGCGGGGCCGGGATTTACGGGACTCGTGCGAGAGCGGTGACGCTGAAGGATTTCGCGATCATCGGTGAAGTGCGGCGGCGAGTTGACCGGCAAGCGCTCGCGGGGATCGGTGGGACGATGGGCGGCGGGTCATTGCTGTCCAATCTGTGGCTCCAGCACCACAAGGTCGGCGTGTGGCTCGACGGGCCGTTGGACGGGCTGACCGTGCGCGGGCTTCGGATCATCGACAATACCGCCGACGGGCTCAACCTTCGCGGCGGCGCAACCCACGTCACCATCGAGCACAACTTCGTCCGCAATTCGGGCGACGACGGTCTTGCCCTGTGGTCGCATCGCGGGGCCGACGCCGACGTCACCATCCGGCACAATAGCGTGATTGCTCCGATTCTTGCCAATGGCATTGCGGTTTATGGCGGCAGGGACATTGTCGTGAGCGGCAATCTCGTCGCCGACACGCTGACCCAGGGCGGTGGAATCCATGTCGGCCAGCGCTTTTCGGCAACCAAGTTGTCGGGGCGGATCGTGATCGACGACAATCTTCTGGTTCGCAGCGGCAGTTTCGACCCGAACTGGCGATTTGGGATCGGTGCGCTGTGGTTCTATGCGCTTGACCGGCCGATCGACGTCGACATCGCAGTCGGGCGAACGGAGATTGTCGATGCCACGCTTCCGGCCATCCAGTTCATCGGAAAATCGATCGGCAAGGTCGCGTTCGACGGACTTCGAATCACTGGCGCTCACCATGTCCTCCAGCTGCAGAGCGAAGGGGCTGCGAGCTTCGCAAATGTCGCGGTGGAGGGGGTCGCCGCAGGAATCGCGCGGTGCAGCGAAGCTTTTGCGCTTCAATTGCTCGACAATTCGCGTTCATTGAGCGATTTACCAGCGCTTGGCTGTGCTGCCATCTCCGTTCCGCGGCCGTGATTGGTCAATGATTAGGGGGGCGGTCATGAGTGGTTCACCATGCGGTTGTAAAACAACGATATTCACGCGACTGGCGGAAGTGCTCGCAGTTGCGAGGGTCCGCGAAATTGAGCTGGAGGGTAAAATGGTTCGCAATCTTGGTGTTGGAATGGGCGCAATCGCGCTTTTGATGGGCGCCAGCGGCGCACTTGCGCAACAGGCTGGGCCTGAAGCCGGATCGGGCAATGCCGCCCAGTCGTCATCGGCCAGCCGCGAAATGCAGAGCAGCTACAATCGCGTTGTCGGCAACCTCGACAAGCCCAAGACCATCGTCACCGGCACGAAGGGCAAAGCCCAGCCCGCCATCGCGACGGACCTGAAGCCGGGCAGCGGGCTTCGCGATGTCGCCGGAGTGCCCATTGGGACGGTCGCGTCGGTCGACCCCGATGGAGTAGTCGTCAACACCGGCCAGACCAAGATCAAGGTGCCGACAATCGCCTTTGGCAAGGACGACTATGGCCTGCTCCTGCCGATCAGCGCAGCGCGCTTTGCGGAGCTGGTCGCCAAGGCGAAGGTCACCAACTGACGATTGCGGGGGCCGGAAGCGCGATGACGCGGGACGCCGACCCCGCAGCGCTTCCGCTCGTCCCCGCCGCGTTGGAAGAAATCACCGCCAGGGCGCTGGCGCAAGGAATTGACGATCTCGACCACCCGGTAGTCGTCCGCGGGCTGGTCGGCGATTGGCCGGCGGTTCAAGCTGGCCGCAAGTCGCCCGAAGCGATCGTTTCCTATTTGCTGTCGATGGACGCCAATCGGCCGGTCCGGATGTTTGTTGGAACGCCGGAAAATGAAGGCCGCTATTTTTATGAGCCCGGAATGCGGGGGTTCAATTACGCAGTTGCCAACGGGAGCCTGCCGCAGCTTTTGAACACCTTGCTGGAGCTTGCCCGGAGTTCGAAGCGCCAGACCTTGTACATGGGGTCAACTCCTGCTCCCGACCTGCTCCCCGGGTTCGATCAAGCCAATCGGCTGAGCGTGGTTGAAGGCAAGCCGACCGGGCCTGGACTGTGGATCGGCAATCGAAGCCGCGTTGCGCCCCATTACGACGAATCCAACAACATCGCCTGCGCGGTTTCGGGCAGCCGCCGCTTCACTGTTTTTCCGCCCGAGCAGGTCGCAAATTTGTACGTCGGCCCGATCGACAACACGATGGCCGGGCAGCCGTCGAGCATGGTTGATCTTGGCGCTCCCGATTTCGACCGGTTTCCCCGGTTTCGCGAGGCCATGCGGCACGCCCGCTCGGTTGAGCTCGAACCTGGCGATGCGATCTTCATTCCCGCCTTGTGGTGGCACGGAGTCGAGGCGACCGGCCCGCTGAACGTGCTGGTCAATTACTGGTGGAAGGTCGGGCCGCACGATGCCGGATCGCCGACCCATGCCCTTGGCCACGGGCTGCTGAGCATATCGCACCTGCCCGAAAACGAGCGCCGGGCGTGGCGGGCGCTGTTCGACCATTTCGTGTTCCGGGTCGACAGCGACCCGGTCGCGCATATTCCGCCGGAGGCTCAGGGAATCCTCGGCCCGTCGACCCCCGAATTGCGCCAGCGGATCAGGCATTATCTGCTTACCGCGCTCCACCATCTTTCGAACTGATCGCGGCGTCATGCGACTGTCGCGCCGGGCGTTGCTTGCATCCGGACTGGCGGCGGGGATTCCGGGCTCGGTTTCAGCAGGGGAAGGCTTGCCCGCGCTCGGCGGGCTGGTCGGGCTCGGCTATCGTGCGCCCGACTGGTTTGCCGACGCCAAGTTCGGCATCTGGGCGCATTGGGGACCGCAATGCCAGCCCGAGTTTGGCGACTGGTATGGGCGCCAGCTGTATCTCGAGGGACGCCAGCCCTGGCAGCAGGGCGAGACTGCGTACGAGAACCATCTGCGCCGGTACGGGCATCCCAGCCGGACGGGGTTTATCGACATCATCGGCCGCTGGAAGGCCGAGCATTGGGAACCTGAGGAACTGATCCGCCGCTATGCCCGGGCAGGGGCCCGCTATTTCTTTGCAATGGCATCGCACCACGACAATTTCGACAATTTCGCAAGCGACCACCAGCAGTGGAATTCCACCCGCGTCGGGCCCAAGCGGGACATTCTTGGGACATGGGAGCCAATCGTCCGCGCGGCCGGCCTGAAGTACGGCATTTCCAACCATTCGAGCCACGCCTGGCACTGGTGGCAACCGGCCTACGGATATGACGCGCAAGGGCCGATGCGCGGCCGACGATACGACGCTTATTGGCTGCGCAAGCACCACGGCAAGGGCCGCTATTGGGACGGGCTCGACCCGCAGGAGCTCTATACCGCGCCATATTACGTCGCTCCCGACGGGATCGCGACCAGCGCAGCGATGAACGAGTGGCACGACCAGCGCGACGGGCAGTGGATCGAGGCCGCTCCCCCGGCCAACCCGCGGTTCGTTGCCAACTGGCTTAGTCGCCAGAAACAGATGGTCGAGAAGTACCGCCCCGACCTCGTCTATTTCGACGACAGCGGGCTCCCGCTCGGCCAGGCGGGGGTCGAGGCTGTGCGCCATTATTACGACCAGGCAATGCAATGGCGCGGGAAGATCGACGTCGTGGCGTTCGCCAAGAAGCTCGGGCCGTCCGAGCGCCGAGTCATCGTCGAGGATGTCGAACGCGGGTTCGTCGACCACATCAGGGCCGAGCCTTGGCAGACCGACACCTGCATCGGCAGCTGGCATTACGACCGGCCTTTGTACGAGCGGAATGGCTACAAGAGCGCCAAGCAGGTGGTTCAGCGGCTGGCCGATGTCGTTTCAAAAAACGGCAATCTGTTGCTTAGCATCCCGGTTCGCGGCGATGGCACGATCGACGAGAAGGAAGAGGCGATCGTCGACACAATCGGCGCCTGGAACCGCCGCAACGGCGAAGCGATTTTCGGCACTCGGCCATGGCATCGCTATGGCGAAGGGCCAACGCTTCCTCCGACCGGACAAATGGCCGAGGATCAGGCCCACCCGTTCACTGCGCAGGATGTTCGTTTCACGCGGAAAGACGGTGTATTGTACGCGATCCTGCTCGACTGGCCCGAGCGCGAAACGGCGCTGGTGTCACTTGGAACCGACGCGCTGTCCGGCGCTGCGATCGAACGGGTCGAGCTTGTCGGCGGTCCGCTGCTTGCCTTCAAGCGAGACGCCGACGCACTTCGCGTGGTCCTTCCAAGTGGCGGTTCGGGCGAGTTTGTGCCCGTGCTTCGGATCAGTGGGCACGGATTGGCCTAGCGTTGGGCTCGCTTAACGCATTGCGATGCTTTGCGCCGATCCGTCGTAGGCAATGGTCGCATCGGGCGCGGCATCGAGCGCCAGCAGCCGGGCCTTTTGAGGCCGCATCCACCGCACATTGATTGTCCGCTTGCCGGCCATTCCAACGTAGCTGCCTTGCCGCTGACCAATCGACAGGGTTTTGGTCAGTTCATTCCAGCTCAACGGGATCCGCGAATAGCCGGCGTTGAGATACTGACGGCTGACGCCATCGTCCTCGTAAAGCGAGAACTGCCCGTCGGCCCCGGTGTAGACGGTGACGGTCAGCGGCGAACGTGAATTGTTTCCGGTGTGCTGAATCGCGGGCCCGGTCGGGACGATCGAGCCGGCGCGAACGAACAGCGGCATTCGCTCATAGGGCGCGGCCGCGGTGATCGTCTGCCCTCCAGCGATGCTCCGACCGCTGTAGAAATCGTACCAGCGCGTTCCCGCCGGCAGATAGACGCTGCGTTGGCGGGCCCCGAACTTGGTCACTGGCGCGACGAGGAACGCCGGACCAAACGCATATTCGTCGTCGATCCCCCAAACCCGCTTGTCGGCGGCGAAATCCATCACCAGCCCGCGCATCACCGTACTGTCCTTGAAGTAGGTGTCTGCGCCAACGGTATAGATATAGGGCATCAGCCGGTAACGCAGCCGATCATACCAGACCATCGAGCGATAGGTCGGTGAGCCTTGCGCCGACATCTCGTAGATTTCGCGATGGATGTTCTCGCCGTGGCTTCGGAAAATCGGCGAAAATGCGCCGAACTGGAACCAGCGGGTGTTGAGCTCGCGCCATTCGGCAAGAGCAGCCGCGGTCGGTTTAAGGAACCGGTTTTCCATCGTGTAGCCGCCGATATCGTGGCTCCAGTTGGGCACGCCCGACAGCGACATGTTGATGCCGGCGGAAATCTGGTCGCGCAAATTGTCCCAGCGCGAAGCGACGTCGCCTGACCAGAGGGCAGCGCCCGCGCGCTGGATTCCGCCGAACCCCGAGCGGGTCAGGATGAACGGGCGGACATCGGGCTTGTCGGCAATCCAATGGTCGTAGACGCCCTCGACATGTTCGAGCGGGAAGGCGTTGAAAGTAGCCGCCGCGGGACCAGCCGAGGTTGGGCCCATGCGCCGCGTGCGCTCGGCAATCGACAGGTTGGAATGAAAGTCGGGCTCGTCGGAATCGAGCCACCAGGCGTCAAAGCCAAGGTTGGCGATGCCGTTTTTGACCTGACGCCAATAGGTGTCGCGGGCGCGCGGGTCCGACGGATCGTAAAAGGCGTCGGGATAGCCTGGGCCAACCCAGTCGCGGTACATCCCGTGGACGTAGTCGGGGTCTGTCGGCTCGTCGGGGCGAGGAGTGACCATGTTGCGCAGGATTCCGCCCTGCGCGTCGAGTTCGCGGTAGTTGGCGGTGCTCGGATAATATTTGGCCCAGACCGAAATCATTACGTGCGCGCCGCTGGCATGGATTTCGTCGACCATCGCCTTGGGATCCGGGAAGCGCGCCGGATCGAAACACTGGCAGCCCCAGCTATCCTGCGGCCAGTACAGCCAGTCCTGAACGATGTTGTCGAGCGGAAGCCCGCGCCGTCGATAGGTCCGCAAGGTCGTGAGCAGCTGGTCCTGCGTTTCGTAGCGCTGACGGCTTTGCCAGAAACCGTAGGCCCATTTCGGCATGATCGGCGACTTGCCCGTGAGCTGCCGGTAGCCGCTCACCACCTCGTCCATGTTCGAGCCCGCGACGAAATAATAATCGACGGCTTTCGCCACGTCCGAGGTCAGGGTCAGCGAGTGGCGATCCGCATCGGGCCGCGGGTCGGCGTGCTCGAGCGCGATGTAACCGCCGTCCGGCTGCCATTCGACGCGGATGTCATGCGGCTGGCCGGCGGATAGGTCGGCGTCGAAATTATGGTACCAGGGGTTCCAGTTCTGCCGCCAGCGATCGAGCACTTCGCGGCCATCGACGAACACCTTGGCGTAGCCCGACGAATAGAGCTTGAAACGGTGGGTGCCACCAACTGCCGGAGTGATCCTGCCGGCCCACACAACCTTCAATCCGGGCACGTTGTCGCTGCCGTCGGCTTTGCGGGTGCCGGCCGGCCAGTCCTTCCGGTTTTCCAGATATTGCAAGGCGATTGCCGGTTCCTGGCGGCGGGCGATAGTCTTGCCGTTCGCGCTGTACGTTGCAGTCCAGCCGCCGTCGGCGGCGAGCTGTTGATAGGGCCTCGGATCGCCGAACCGGCTGATCGAATCATTGTCCCACAGCAGGCCGTAATTGCGGGTCGAAACCACGAACGGGATTGCGACATCCATATTGTGCTGGGCGAGTTCGACGTCCTCGCCATTGTAATTCATCTGCCGGTTCTGGTGCTGGCCAAGGCCGTAGAAGCCCTCATCGGTGCCGCGATTGAATGTCTGGGTGACGGCCAGATAGGGTTTTCCGTCGGCGCTTGCGGGGGTGAAGGTTGGGGGCGCGCTTTCGGTCAGCACAACTTGCCCCGAACCATTGCGGAAACTGACCTGGCCCGTTGTCAGGTCGACAGTTGCCGAGCCCGTCGGCGTTCCAAGCGTCACGGAACCGGGTGAATCGACGACGGTGAAGCCGGTCGACACGGGTTGCGCGGTGACCATCAGGCTTCGCGCCGGTTTCAGATCGGGCGTCGGCGTCGACGTAACCCGAATGATCCCGTCGCCGTAAACCGCCAGCCGGACCGCCGCTTCGGGACCGTGCGCCGGATTGACGACAATGCCGTTGGCAGTGCGCTGATATGAACCTTGCGCAAGCGCGGCCGAAGCGGTCGCTCCAAGCAGTACGAATAATGCCGCAGATTTCATCGATAGGTTCCCATTCGCACCTTGAGGAGGGTGGGCTGCGTCAGATTGAGCCCATAGTCGGTCTGGTCGCCGTTCCAGCGGCGGGTCATCACCCAGCGGCCGTGATCGAAACTGCCTTCCTCGACATCGAGGAACTGGACGTTGTCGTCGGCCGGCCCTGTGTCGAGCGCAAATCGAATTCGGACGTCGGATCCGGCCAGAAGAAACTCGTCGGGGCCGAGCTGGAGGATTGCTGCACCGCCCACTGCACGGTCCTTGTTGGGATGCGCTGGCATGTCGATCCACGTCCACTCACGCTCGCCAAATTCCCACAATCCGTACATCGCGGAAACCTTCCACCGACCGAGCTTCTGGCTTTGGTCCGATCCATCCTTCGGACGAGCAAAGCCGATCGTCTGGTGATCGAGCGCAAGCCGTGCCCAGTCGCGGGCGATCGGGGCCATGATCGCGTATTTGGATGCAAAGGCGTCAAGCGTCTCGCTGTCGAGCCGGCGGGCGCCGAGCGGGAAGTTGGAATAGTTGGTGGAATCCATCCCGAACGGCGCCCAGCCGATCGCGCCTTTGCCCAGCGCCAGCCAGAAGAACCGCGAGAATTCCATCGCGTCGCCATTTTCCGGAACGAGCAGGGGGTTGTCGGGCCGGGCATAATGTTCGAGCTGGCGCTCGTAAACGCGAGCGTCGCGGTCGTAGATGTCGGGGGCGACGAGCGCGAGGTGCGGAGCGGCGACCTTCCAGATGTCGATTACGTTCCAGTTGGGCCCCCCGCTTGCGCTGGTGAACGCGGACTGTTCGTTGAACGGGTCGCTGAGCGCGGCGTTGGCGTACATCGGCAGATTGAGCTCGGCCTGGCCGGCGGCTGCGACCTGATCGACGAAGCGCGCGGTGTACCAGGCATTGAACGCCTGGTCGGCTTTTGCGCCGAACGCCTGGGTCCACGTCCCGCTTTTGCCAATGCGCCGCGCCAGCTCGGCGGGAATTGCCTGACCAAACAGGCGGTTCGCGTCGGCGGAAAAATCGCGCGAGGAGTTGTAGCTGCCGGTTTCGTTTTCGACCTGCACGATGATCACGGTATGGCCAGGATCGACGTCGCGCAGGTGCGCCATCAACGCGGCAAACGCATGGCTGTCGGCAGCGAGGGTCGACCGGCCGTGCGGCGACAGGACATAATGTGTCTTTCCGCCTTTGGTGATCATTCGCGGGAACCGCCGAACGTCGCCCTTGACCCATTCGGGCGTATAGCTTGGACCGGTGTTCTTCCACGTCCCGAACCACAGCAGAACGAGACGGACGTCGTTGGTCCGAGCCTGTGCAAGAAGCGTATCGACATAGCCGAAATCGAACCGACCCTCGGTCGGCTCGACCTGTTCCCAGGCGACCGGAATCTCGACCGTGTTGGCATGGAGCTGATGGATGACCGGCCACACCTGCGACAACATGCCGGGATAATTGCTGCTGTTGTTGGTCTGCCCGCCAAGCATCAGGAACGGAGCGCCATCGACCATCAATGCGTGACGACCGCCGGACGTGACAATCCGTGGAAGCGGCTGAACCTGGGCGTGAACCACCGCTGCACAAGCCACGGCGAAAGCGAACATCAGTCCGCGCGATGCCTTCATGAGACTCCCCTCTCGGTCCATTTCATCGCGTGATGGTAGCGCTAACGCAAGGGGGGAACGGATGCCGGGTCGCCATAGATTATGCCGCGCCCGTCGGTGCCGAGGTAAACCCGCCCGAAGATCCGCGGATCACCCGTCACGACGCGGATGCGGAGCCCCCACTGGTGCGCGTCGTCATTGACCCGCTGCCAGATTTTGCCGCCATCGGTCGAACGCCAGATCGCGCTCAATCCGTGCGTTTTGCCGAACGCAAAAAGCGCCGGCGAACGTGCCCCGGGAGCGGCCTTGCCAAGGCCGAAGCGGGCAATTTCCATAGATTCCGGGCTGGCTTGCGTGAACGACCGGCCAAAGTCGTCGCTTCGGTAAAGCCGTCCGCTAGCCAGGAGCCACCGTTCGCCCGCGGTCCCCGGACTCGCCAAAAGCGGCGATGGCGTTTCGCGATTTCGCCACTGACGAGCCGAAACTTCGGCAGGAAGGCCAGCAGCGGCAAGGCGGGCGAACGACCGCGCGCCGTCATGGCTTTCGAACAGTGCGTTGCCGGCCAAGTCGACCGCGGTGAAGCTTTGCGGATCGATCTTGTCGGCAACCACCAGCGCATCGCGCGGCAGGCCCGGTGGCATCCACCAATGACCGCCGCGATCGCTGGTCACCAGCGCCGCGGGTCCTGAAACCACGAAAGTCGAACCGTCCGCCGAAACCGCAATTGGCGCGTCGCCGTTCGTGTCTATCCGCTCCGGCCGCTTTCTGTTGACGGATATTGGCGGCGCCTTGAGACCAATCCAGCGCTCCCCGCCATCGCTGGACCATGCGAGCGAGACGTCCTGCCGCTCGGCGCGCAGCCAGCCGCTCCGGACAAGCAGGTTTGGCGAGCGCCCGGCAAAGTCGATGGTGTCGGTGTTGGTCAATGGCGGATCGGTCAGCTGGATCGTTGGCGATCGGTCGAGCTGTCGATGGACGAACCCGCCGATGTCGCCGAACCCCGAGATCAGCGGCGCTCCTCCGGTCGGGCTGCTCAGCGCGATGATCGCGGTCTGCTCGACGCCGGCGACCCACGGGCGCCATGTCAGCGAGGACTTCAGGGCGTCCGCAGTCCGGTAAAGCGTCGCACCGGTCGTGTACGCAAGCGTGGCGCCGTCGAACGGATCGAAGGCGAGGCCCGAGATCCAGTGGCCGAACTCTGCTTCGCCACGTCCGAAGCGGAGGAACGGGGAGGCCGAAACGTCGCGCCGGCTCCGCTCGCGCAAGCTGATCCAGTGGCCGCCGCGGTCGTCGGAGAGCCACACCGTGTCGCCATGCCGCCAGCGGTCGACGGTCGAGACCGCAAGCCGACCGGGGTGGGTCGGATCGAGGCTAAGGCCCATGTAGCCGCCTTCAGCATCAGCGCCCCGCGCCGGGGTAATGTCGGTCCAATGGCCGGAGCGCGTGTCGAGTTTCCACACCGCGCCGCCGGCGATGTCGTTGGGGCCGATGCCGATCGCATAATCGAGGTACAGCATTCCATCGGGGGCAAGCGCACCCTTGACCGGAAGCAAGTTGGACGGAGGGCCGTCAGCGACTGCGAGCCACGATCGGCCGCCATCGCCCGAACGGTAGAGATGGTTTGAACCAGCGTCGGCGACGGCCACAAAGATACTGTTCGACCCGGCGCCGGGCCGGCCGCTTGCAGCATCGAACAGGACGAACGACACGCCCGCATGGGTTTTGCGCGGTTCGGGCGGGCCGAGCCCGGACCACGGAAAGCGCGCCACCTTGTGCCACGTCCTGCCGCTGTCGTCGCTTCGCTGGAGCCCGTCGTGGCGCGAGCCGAACAGCAGGGTGGATGTGCGGTTGGGGTCGATCGCGAGCCGCTCGCCAAGCCCGCGCCCATCCTCATTGCCGCCCATCTTGAAGGGCACGAGAGTGACCGCCCAGCTGCGGCCGCGATCGCTGCTGCGAAGGATCGCCGCACTATCGCGAGCGTACATCCCCGCGGCGAGGTAGACGACGTCGGGATCGCGCGGGTCGGCGGCGATGCTCTCGACCCCCATCGCGCTACCGTCGGACAGCATATCTTGGAGCGGCACCCAGCGCCGCGCAGGCAAATCCCAGCGATATGCCCCGCCCATGTCGGTGCGCAGGTACGCAAGGCCTTTTTCGACGGTGCTGAAAACCAAATTCGGGGCAAAGCCGCCGCCGCCAACGACGACGTTGTTCCAGCGGTATGGGATGTGATCCGGCGCAGGCGCGGCCGTCGCGGCCTGCTCAAGGCCGAGGATGAGCAAAACCGCTGACCCGAAATGCGCGATCCGATGCAAGACCGTTCCTCCTGATGCGCTGCTATGTTAGCGCTAGCAGGGAGGGTGGCAACGGAGAGGGTGATGACGCTTCTGAAACAGCTTGGGGTCCTTGCGACGGCGGCGTTGCTTGGCGCTACTCCCGCACTTTGCGACGCAGCTCGGCAGGCGCCGCAGGCCAGACAGACGATGCTCGCGCCGACCCCCCCGATGGGCTGGAACAGCTGGGACGCATACGCCTTCACCATCAGCGAGGGTCAGTTCAAGGCCAACGTCCGGGCGCTTGCCGCACTCAGGCGCTTCGGCTGGGACACGGCCGTGATCGACGAGGGTTGGTATATGGCCAATCCACTTGGTGCGGACCTTGCCGCGCGCGGCTATCGCTATGACGGCTACGGTCGGCTCGTCCCGGACGTCGCGCGGTTTCCGTCGGCGCGCGACGGCAAGGGCCTCAGCGCTCTTGCCGCATGGACTCATCGACAAGGGATGAAGTTTGGAATTCATGTCGTCCGCGGAATTCCAAAGGCGGCGGTCGAAGCCGACGCTCCGATCGCCGGGTCGTCGTTTCGCGCCAGTTTGGCTGCCGACAAGTCGGCGACTTGCCCCTGGGATGACGCCAATTATGGCGTTTCCGACAATGCCGCCGGCCAAGCCTATTACAATTCAATGATGCGGCAGTACGCCGGCTGGGGCGTGGACTTCGTCAAGATCGATTGCATTTCCGATCATCCCTATCGGCCGACAGAGATTCGCCAGGTGGCGCGGGCAATTCGAAGCGCCGGGCGACCGATGATTCTCAGCCTTTCGCCCGGACCCACCAACATTGCCTTTGCCCGCGAGGTGAAGCGGGATTCGCAGATGTGGCGGATCATGGATGATCTGTGGGACAGCTGGGCCTTTCCTCATCCTGATCCGAATTCGGAATTCCCCAACGGCATCGCCAACGCCTTCGAGCGGCTGGCGCAGTGGAACAGCCAGGTCGGGCCGGGGTCCTGGCCCGACGCCGACATGCTCCCATTCGGATCGCTCACGCCGCACCCGGGCTGGGGCGACCCGCGCCAGTCGCGCCTGACCCAAACTGAAACGCGGACTGCGTTTGCCCTCTGGTCGATTGCTCGCTCGCCGCTCATTCTGGGCGGGAATTTGACTCAGGCGCCCGCGTTTCTGCGGGCGATACTGACGAATGGACAAGTGATTGCACTCAACCAGGGCGACCGGGTCAGCCGTCCGATTGAAGCCGCCCATGCGGCGCCCGGCAATGCCCGGCTGTGGGTCTCGTCGCCACGCGGCGCGAAACCGGACACGATCGCGATTTTCAACGTCGGCGAAACGCCGCTGCAGTTCGATCGGACGTGGAGCGGCCTTGGCTTTCCGGCTGGCCGGTGGGCTGCCCGGGACTTGTGGACCGGCGAAACTACAATGCCATCCAGTCGCGCGGTTGTGACCGTTGCTCCGCACGACGTCGCGCTGCTTCGACTATGCCAGACTCGACTGGCCTGCCGGGGACGACGACACTGACCATTGATCGGATAGAATGTGAGGGACCGATGAGCCGTATTTTCAATTTCGTGCTGATTGTGGTGCTCCTCGGAGGGCTGGGCGCCCCGGCGTCGGCGCAAACCACGCAGGAGGTCGTCAATAAGGCCCCTAACGGTCTCGCTTTGACGCCTCCGATGGGATGGAACAGCTGGAACAAGTTCGCCTGCAATGTGAACGAGCAGATCGTGCGCGATACCGCCGACGCGATCGTTGCTTCGGGGATGCGCGACGCGGGGTATCAATATGTCGTCATCGACGATTGCTGGCATGGGCAGCGCGATTCCAACGGGGCCATTACCGCCGACGCCCAGCGCTTCCCTTCAGGCATTCGAGCGCTTGCCGATTTTGTCCACGCGCGCGGCCTAAAGTTCGGCATTTACTCCGATGCCGGCCGGCTGACCTGCGGCGGCCGCCCGGGAAGTCAGGGGCACGAATATCAGGACGCCCTGACCTACGCTGGCTGGGGCGTCGATTACCTCAAGTACGACTGGTGCAGTACCGGGGAACGCAATGCCCCCGAAGCCTATGCCGTGATGGCCGACGCGCTTCGTTCAAGCGGCCGGGAAATCGTATTTTCGATGTGCGAGTGGGGGAATTCAAAGCCTTGGCTGTGGGCCGGCAAGGTCGGCAATCTGTGGCGCACCACGGGTGACATCTGGGACAGCTTCCAAAGCAAGGACAAGGCGCATGACTGGGCCCATCCGGTGATGGAGATTGTCGACTTGAACGAGCCGCTGTGGCCCTATGCCGGGCCCGGGCACTGGAACGATCCGGACATGCTGGAAGTCGGCAATGGCGGAATGACCGAGGCCGAATATCGCGCGCATTTCTCGCTTTGGGCGATGATGGCAGCGCCACTGATCGCCGGCAACGACGTTGTCCACATGGATGCCAAGGTTCGATCGATCCTGCTCAACGCCGACGTCATTGCGGTCGATCAGGACAAGCTTGGAGTTCAGGGCCACCGAATCGCAAAGGACGGTGCGGCGGAGATATGGGTCAAGCCGCTTGCCGGCGGTGGCAGGGCGCTGCTTCTTCTCAACCGCGGGGACCAGCCATTGACCATTCGGGCGACTGCCGACGCGTTGGGCTGGCCAAGCGGTGTTCGAGCGGAGGTTCGCGATTTATGGGCTCACCGCGATATGCCGCGCTGGTCGGGATCGTTGTCCGCGAGCGTCGAGCCGCACGGCGTCGCGATGTTCAGGGTTACGCCCTAGGCGAGCGCATTCGCAGCGGCGGCGTAATCGCGAATTACCGCCTTCGTGGAGCTGTCGCTGTCGAACACGCTGTACCAGCCTTGCGGCTCGTGGGGCGGGTCGCCGAGATAATTTGTGTCTCCGCGTTCGAAATGGTGGTCGGAATGAAGCGCTCGGCCTTCGCCGCCCCATCCCCAGAAATTGGCGCCGCGTAGCGGTCCGCCTTTGCGCAGGCTGTCGATCACGGCTGAGTAGATGAGGCGGTAGAAGCGATCCTTGAATTCGGTGGTGGATGAGGGATCGAAACTTCCGCCGTCGCGCGGCATTCCGAATTCCTCGATCACCAGCGGCTTGCCGAGCCGCTTTGCGATGTCGACCTGCTGGGCGAGATAGGCGATCGTGTTGCGCTCGACCGTCGGCCAGCTACCGGCCAGGTCCCTGGGATCCGCCCAACTCCAGTTCTGCGGCCAGATGTGGGCAGTGACATAGTCGATATCGGGCGAACTGTGCGCGTCGACCACGCACGTCGGGTCGTCGATGCAACCCTGCGTCCCTTCGCTTCCGGTCGACACGAGGTGATTGGGGTCGAGCGACTTGATCAGCCGCGCAGTGGCCGCGATCCAGCCGAGATAGGCCGCCATGTGCGCCCTCCCGACTTTTGTGTCCCCGGCCGGGCGCGGCTCGTTGGCGAGTTGCCACGCCATGATTGCCGGATCGTCGCGATAATAGACCCCGGTGACGCTGTTGCGGCGAGTGACAACCGCTCGAACATAGTCGTGATACATCGCAACCGCTGGAGCACTGGCGTAGAATTCCGAACTGCGGTCGGCAAACTCCGGCCAGGGATGCGCCGGGTCGTTCATATCGATGTAGCGGCCGCCGTTGTTCCAGTAGAGATATGTCATCATTCCGCCCGACCACTCCCAGAAATTGGTCAGGTAGATGACGGCGCGCTGGCCGCGCTGAGCCATTTGGGCCAGCGTATAGTCGAGGCCGCGAAGCAGGCTTTCGTTATACTCTGTAGTGCGATCACGGAATGCGGGCCGAACCGAATTCTTCAAGGGCGAAAGTTCGGCGCTGCCAAGCAGGCGGATATTGTCGATCCCGATCGCCTTCAAACGGTCAAGCTCCCGGCTCAAGCGATCGCGATTGCCCGTTGGCGAGCCAGCGCCAAGATAGGCTGCGTACCACATGTTCGTGCCGGCAATCGCCAGCCCTTTGCCGGACACTCGAAACGCGGTGCCCTCGACTCGCACAAAAGGCGGTCTTGGCGCCAGCGGAACGGTCGCGCATGACGCAACCGTGGCCGATGCCGCGCACATCAATTCGCGCCTGGTGATCATCGCCAAAATCCTTGCGCAATTGCGGTAACGAAGGCTGTGCGTATCTGCACTCGACAGCTGCAGCAAGACGGTCCGTCGGGGCGCCATGCTGTGGCCGCGCTGCAACAGCAACCAAGCGTCGTTGTCATCAGACTGTCAGATGCAATTGACTGCAGTGAAACTTGCAATAGGTTCGACCGGTGCTCACGGGTTCGTGGGTGGGGAGAATTACGCAGACGGGGCCGATGGCCCAAGCCGGATAAGATAAAAAAACCAGCGGCTTGGTTCATATTGGCACTGTTGTGGTAGCGCTATCATTCCCCCATCGACTCGTAAGTATGCGGCGCTTCGCGAGGGGCGCCGTCCGGGGATATTCCGGGGTTCGAGGGGAGATGTTTATGTTCGTTTCGTCGGTTTCGACCGCTACCGCCCGTGCGCTGCGTTGCGGCGCTTCGACGCTTGCAGTCGCGTGTGCGGTGATGCAGCCAGCGACCGCTTGGGCGCAGGATCTGAATTCACCTGACACCGCCAAGCCGCTCAGCACGACGACCGACCCCGATGCGGTCGCGAACCCGCTTCCGCCAGCTGAAAAAGGCGCGATCATCGTGACCGGCACGAGGCGCGCACTGCGCACCTCGCAGCAGATCAAGCGGAACGCCGACACTGTCGTCGATTCGATCACTGCAACCGACATTGGCGCGTTCCCGGACAAGTCCGTCGCGGAAGCCCTGCAGCGGGTTCCGGGCATCACCGTCAACCGTTTCGCGGCGTCGAGCGACACCGCGCACTTTTCCGCCGAGCCGTCAGGGGTTCTCGTTCGTGGCCTTCCCCAGGTCCGTTCGGAATTCAACGGCCGCGACACGTTCAGCGCCGATTCCTCGCGCGGGCTGAGCTGGGGTGACATTTCGCCCGAACTGATGGCCGGCGTCGACACCTACAAGAACCAGACCGCCGACCTGATTGAAGGCGGCATCGCCGGATCGATCAACCTTCGCACGCGCGTTCCGTTCGACGCCGACGGGCAGTTGATCCAGGCCAGCGTCAATCTGATCTACGGCGACCTTGCAAGGAAGGCCACGCCGGAACTCTCGGTGTTTTACAGCAACCGCTGGCAGACCGGAATCGGCGATATCGGAATCATGCTCAACGGCGCCTATTCCAAGGTGATCACCAGGTCCGAGGGCATTCAGTACATGCGTGGGGCGGCCTACGATAACGCCTTCGGTCCCGATGGACCCGCGCTCGCCTACGTCCCGTCGGGCATCGCCTTCCGTGACAACGCCTATAACCGCGTTCGCAAGGGTGGCGCAGCTGCGTTCCAGTGGCGCAGTCTCGATCACAAATGGCTGATGACCGCCCAGTACAACCGGTCGGACTACAGCAATGTGTGGCGCGAACGCGGCGTTCAAAATGAGTTTGCCTCCCTGTACGGGGCGGGTGTTCGGACTCGCTTCGGCGGTCCCGGTCAGCCGGCACCTGGATTCCTGGCCCCTCCGGGGACCGCATATACATTCGGATCCGATGGCGTTTTCCAGAGTGGAACCTTCACTCGGCCCAACGTGGGCTGGTTCGGCGCACCGACCGGCACGGTTCCGTGGGATTCGAGCTGTACCTTTCAGGTGTGCGCCGGTCAGGGCCCGGGCAACTCCGGGGAATTTGCCCAGAACGACCAGGGCCAGCCGATGTTCTACAACTGCTACGGCTGGGCCGGCGCGGGCGCGACGGCTGGCGAGGGCGGGCCGCTTTGCGCGACTACGCTCGCAGCGGGGACCAACGGCGACTATCAGGGCGCGACTGACCTTTATACTATCAGCCGATACGCCGAGACCTTCACCAAGACCCAGGACGCATCGATCAACCTTAAGTGGGAAGCGACCGATCGGCTGCGCTTCAACTTCGATGGCCAGTACGTCAACGCGACCACGCGCAACTACGATATCGAAATCGACCTGGCTTCGTTCACCACGCCTACGCTCGATGCATCGGGCTCGCTGCCGCGGGTGGTGTTCGGACCTCCGGTCAACGTCAATCAGTCGGCAGGCGGCCTCGCCAATCCGAATAATTATTACGTCCGCAGCGTCATGGACCACATGGAAAATGCCAAGGGCACCGAATGGGCCGGCCGCGCCGATGGCGAGTATGATATTGGCACCACCTGGCTCAATCAGCTGAAGTTTGGCGCCCGCTATTCGGACCGCGATCAGCAGGTCAACTGGGCCGCCTATAACTGGCAGAACGTGTCCAACACGTGGACCAGCGGCTGCGCATACACCTACTTCAACCTCGACAGCCAGCCGGCAACCTGCACCTCCAACGGGCAGACGACCAACTTCAATGGTTACCCCGCTAATTTCTATACGATGGACCAGTTCGGCCAGCCGTTCCACGGCGGCAATCTGGGCACCTTCCCGTTCGTTCCGTTCGACTTCCTGCAAGGCCACGGTGCCGACGGGTTCAGCTTTGAAAAGACCGGGGTCGGCAACTTCCTCCCGGAATGCGACCGCCACGGTCAGAGTCGGCCAGGGTCGAACAACACCAACGGCGGCTATCCGGTTAACGACCCCAACAGCCCCGGTGGCTGCTACGCTCCGGTGGAAATCACGACGGTTTCTGAATCGACCAGGGCCGGCTATATCATGCTCAAGTTCGGCGGGCCCGACGCGCACATGGGTCAGCTCGGCGTATCGGGCAACATTGGCCTGCGCTTCGTCAACACGGTTGACCACAGCCCGGGATTCCTCGCGTTCCCGACGGCGAACTATAATACCAACGCCTGCCCTCCGACTCCGCTAGTGCCCGGCGGCTACACCGGCACGGGCACGCCGTACGTTCCGCCGCCAACGCCCCCTGGTGGAACCCCTCCGCCGCCGCAGGTTCCGTTCCCGGCATACTGCTACCTTTCGGCCGAGGACATTGCGTTCGCCGGTGGTGGCGGGTCGTACACGGACGCCAGAGCGAGCCACAACAATTTCCTGCCGAGCTTCAACGTCCGCTTCGACATCAGTCCCAAGTGGTTGATCCGCTTTGCTCTGTCGAAAGCCATGTCGCGTCCCGACATCGGCCAGCTCAAGAATATCGGCTCGATCGGGCAGGGCCTGCCCACCGCGACCGCGGTCGATGACCCGCGCTATATCAAGGACAGTGCCGGCAACTTCATTGGCGTGACTCCGGAATATACTGGAAGCCGGTTCAATCCCTATTTGAAGCCGATCACCGCATGGCAGGCCGACGTCTCGCTTGAGAATTACTTCGCCAACGTGGGGTCGTTCACGATCGCCGCCTTCTACAAGAAGTTCTACGATTACATTCAGTTCGGTCCCTATAACCAGGAAGTTACGGCCAACGGGGTAACGCGACCCGTCCAGTTGCGTGGGCCGCTCAACGGCAGCGGTGCCGAGATCGAGGGTCTTGAAGTCGCCTATCAGCGCTTCTTCGACTTCCTGCCCAACCCGTTCGATGGGCTTGGCATCCAGGCGAACTTCACGCTGGTCGACAACCACGGCATCACGAACACCAACCTGACCTCGGTCGGAAGCGGGGCAGGCGACACCACCACGGCGGGAACGCAGGGGCAGTCGCTCAATCCGGGTTCACTCGAAGGGCTGTCGAAATACTCGTTCAACCTGGTTGGCATGTACGAGAAGGGCCCGCTTGCGGTTCGGCTCGCCTACAACTGGCGTTCGAGCTACCTCGTCACCGCGTATGACTGCTGCGTCTATCTGCCGGTCTGGCAGAAGGCAGCGGGCTTCCTTGACGGGACCATCCGTTACGCGATCACCCCGCAGATCGAGTTGAACCTGAAGGGCAGCAATCTGCTCAACACGCAGACCCGGCTGCTTCAGCAGATCACCGACGACATGGATCCGGAAGGCAAGATCGTCCGCATTCCGAACGCCTACTTCATCAACGATCGACGGTTCGAGATTGGCGCTCGCATGAAGTTCGGCGGGACAGCGCCGCCACCGCCTGCTCCGCCGCCGGTGTTTGCACCGCCTCCGCCGGCTCCTGCGATGCAGACCTGCGCCGACGGTTCGGCAATCCTAGCGACGGATGTCTGCCCGGCTCCGCCGCCGCCGCCACCACCACCCGCTCCGGTCGAACGGGGTGAGCGCGGCCTCTAGCTGATGCGGTCAGGCGGCACGGTTCATCCGTGCCGCCGCCGTTTCAAGTCTTGCTCAGCTGTCCTCGCTCCGCCACGGTAGCGGCGTGACCGGCTTTTCGCCGAAGGTCACGGTTGATCGATGCTAGGAATGTCGTGACGGAGTTGAGCGGTCGGATCGAGCGGATTGCCGTCGTCGGTCGTGATACGCAGGTCTGGATTACTGCTCTTGCGGTCCAGCGCGCACTGGCTCCGGCGGGCGCCACGGTCACCGTTTTCGAAATTCCGTCGATGTTGCTGGCGTCCGACGTGATCGCTGCGGTCCCTTCTATCGCGGAACTCCATAAATTGTTGGGGATCGACGATCGCCGTGTGGTCGAGGCTTGCAGCGGCACGCCGATGGTTGCCCAGCGCTTCGCCAACTGGGGCCGTTCGAGGGCGACCTTTTTGCACGGTTACGACCCGGCCAGCGGGATCGAGCGCGACTTCAGCTTTGTCCACTATTGGGTCAAGGCACGCCGCGACGGAATGACCGTCGATTATGAGGATTTCTCCCCGGCCGCGGCAACCGCCAAGCAAAATCGCGTGCCCGTCTCGACCTTCGGCTTCGGTGAGGAACTGGCCGCTCCGGGCTTTGGCTATCAGCTTGATGCGAGCGCTTATGCGGCGACGTTGAAGCAGCTCGCGATCAAGCGCGGGATCGAATGCCGCGAAGGCCGGCTGGGCGAAGTCTATGTGGACGGCGAACAGATCGAAGCGATCGAATGGAACGACGGCGAACGGATTGAAGCCGACTTGTTCATCGATGCCACCGGGCCCGAAGCGGCGCTGATCGCGGCATTGCCCGGGTCGCAGTTCGAATCGTGGAAACAATGGTTTGGCGCCGACCGGATTGTCAGCGCATCAGCTCCGGTCCTGACCACCATTCCGGCGTTCGCCAATATCGTCGCCTTTCGTGGCGGCTGGATCGCGCTTCACCCCTTGCAGGATCGGACCGCGATCACCGGCGCTGTCTCAAGCCAGGTGGCCGATCGCGAAATGCTGGAAAACATCCCGGTCATCGCAAACGTGCCCCACATCATCGACGAGATCGTCCTCACTCCATGCCGGACGGGAATTCGCCGCGATGCGTGGATTGGCAATTGCGTTGCGGTCGGCGCCGCCGCGGCAGATCTTGAAGCGTTGGACTCGGCGCTGATCCATTTTCTCCACGTTGGGATCGGGCATCTGGTTGGCGAGCTGTCTTCCGGCGCGGACGCCTTGGCGATGCGCGACAGCTATAACCGCAACCTTGCCCGGGTTGCCGAAGCCATTCGCGATTTCCAGCTGGCGCATTACCGGCTCAACAGCCGCTATGACGAAGCTTATTGGGATCAGGCGCGCGATGCGTCTGGGCCGGCATCGCTGGAGGCGAGGATCGAGACCTTCCGCCGCGATGGGACCGTGCGGGTTGCCGACGACGAACCTTTCCAGGAAACCAACTGGAACGCGGTCATGATCGGGCACGGCGTCATTCCCGAAGGGCAGGCGGCCTGGGCCGAACAAGTGCCCGAGGATCGCCACATGGCGCTTATGCAACGGCGGTTGCACAGCATAGCCGAGGCCGTTGGCGTCATGCCGACGGTGGAGCAGTACCTCGGCCACGCCCAGCCGGCGCTGATCGCCTGACGCGATGGACCGGCGGCTTAGAAGCATTGTCATCGTCGGCGGCGGGACTGCGGGATGGATGTCAGCTGCCGCGCTGGCCAAGGTGTGCGGACGGCAGAACCTCGACATCACACTTGTCGAATCCGAACAGATAGGAACGGTCGGCGTCGGCGAAGCCACGATCCCCGCCATCCAGCAATTCAACAAACTGATCGAGATCGATGAGGATGAGTTCGTCCGGGAGACCAAGGCGACGTTCAAGCTGGGCATTGAATTCGTCGACTGGCGCCGGCTTGGTCACAGTTATTTCCATCAATTCGGATTGATTGGCGCAGCGATCGACAAGGGCGTCAGCTTTTCCGATTATTGGCTTCGCTGGGTCGCGGAGGGCGGCGGTGGAGCCGATCCCGACATCCTTCAGTTCAACGCCGAGACCGTTGCCGCGCGTCTGGGAAAGTTCGGCCGCTCGCTGCCGACCGATCGAGCCGGATTGCCGGCGATCAATTACGCCTTCCAATTCGACGCAAGCCTGTACGCGGCCTTCCTCCGCCGCTTTGCCGAAAAGCGCGGAGTTCGACGCGTCGAAGGCAAGATCGTCGACGTTCACCGCAACGGCGAAAGCGGCTTTATCGAGGCGGTCGAACTGGCGGGCGGAAAGCGCATTCCGGGAGATTTCTTCTTGGACTGCTCGGGGTTCCGCGGATTGCTCATCGAAGGCGAGATGAAGGCCGGGTTCGAAGACTGGAGCCATTGGCTGCCATGCGATCGGGCGGCTGCAATGCCGTGCGAGCGAGTCGAGGATCCGACGCCGTTTACGCGGTCCACGGCGCGCGAAGCTGGCTGGCAGTGGCGAATCCCGCTGCAGCACCGCACCGGCAACGGCTACGTCTTTTCCAGCCAGTATCTGAGCGAGGACGAGGCCGCGACGCGACTTGCCGAGCGGGTCGACGGACCGGCGATCGCGGACCCCAAGATACTTCGCTTTACCGCCGGGCAGCGCAAGCGGAACTGGATCAAGAACTGTTTGGCCGTAGGCTTGTCGAGCGGTTTTCTCGAGCCGCTGGAATCCACCAGCATTCACCTCGTTCAGGCGGCGGTGACCAAATTCCTCGACTTCTTCCCCGATCGCGATTGCAACCCCGATCTGGTCGATCGCTTTAACGTCGAAATGCATCGCGCGTACGAGCCGATCCGCGATTTCCTGATTGCACATTACAAGGTGACCGAACGCGATGACACGCCGTTCTGGGCCTATTGCAAGAACATGAGCATCCCGGATTCTCTGCAAGATCGTCTCGACCTGTTTCGAGCGCGCGGAAATGCGCTGCCCCAATTCAACGATCTGTTTCGCGAAGGCAGCTGGTTCGCGGTCCTGTGGGGGCAGGGAATCCGTCCGCAAAGCTATCACGCGATCGCCAATGCGATGCCCGAGGATCAGCTTCTGATCACGCTCAAGAATGTTCGCGCGGCGATTCAGGAGCGGGTTGACGCAATGCCCAGCCACGAAACATTCCTGGAGCGCTGTTGTGGCCCGTCTTCAGCGGTTCCGGTCAGCCGCTGACCAGCCCGGCCAGATAATCGGCATAGGCTGGAAGCTGGGCCGGAAGATCGGCACTCATTCGTTCCACCCTTTCCATCATCGCCACGGCTTCAACCTGCGAGATCCGATAGGTGGTCGGGTCGATCCGCTCAGGCATCAGGCCAAGCCCGAACAGGACTGCAAGCCAGCTGTCGTCGTCAAATGTCTCCTGGTCATATTTCGGCAGCCGGCCGCGGCTGAGGAACTGATCAAGCGTATGGCGCAAGCTTGCAGGCGCCTGTCGTCCGGCCATGGCGCTCCAATATTCGCCTTGGGTGCGGGTCGAAGCGAGATAATGGACCGCGATGAAATCGCGAACGCGCTCGGCTTCGAGCCTCGTCTGGCGATTGAACTCGCCCAACAGAGCGGGAAGGAAATCAGCGTCGGGAAGAAGCGACACCGCGCGCCGGATGGCGCTTTGCGCGGTTGAAAGATTGGCTCCTTCAAGCGGATCGAAAACGACCGTCGAATCGCCAAACCCAACGACATTGCCGACCCAGCTTTCGCGCCGGCCGGGACGGATCGCGACTCGCTCGACGGCCTCGACTGCGGCGTCAGCGACGAACTGCCGCTCGACGGTCCCATCCTCGCTCAGGCCCGAGCAATAGGCGGCACATGATATTCGACCCGATTTCATCGGGATCGCCATTCGCCAGCCAAACGCCGTTGCAACCGCGACATCGACCGGGCTCGGAGTGCCGCCACTGCTGCTTGCGAGGAGCAAGCGGTCGCAAGGCAGGCTTGTGCTCCAGTCCTCGAATTCGGGCGAGACCACGGACAGGATCGGTGCGTCGGGCCCGGCGCAATCGATGAACAGGTCAGCGCCGAGCGAGTGACCGTCGGTCAGTACGATCTTGTCGACTAAGCCCTCTTCTGTCCGAACAACTTCGCCGATCGTGCCGCTTATTACCTCGACCCGGGCGCGGATCGCCTCGGTCATCAGGACATCGGCATAAAGCGTCGGGTCGAACCTCAGACCATAATCGAAACTTGTCAGAAGCGAATTCGGATCGTCGGGTGGATGGACAAACTTGTCCGCTCGGGCTGCCGCGGTCACTGGCGCGTAATGGTCGAAGCTCAGTGCCCGGCCCTCGGCGCGCATCCGTGCCCACTGATGGCGGAAGGGCGAAGCGCCGATCGAAGCGCCGTAGCGGCCAAAACAATGGTACCAGGGCTCGCCACTCGCGCTCCATTGCTCGAAGCGCGTGCCGAGGCGATGCGTTGCGCCCGCCTGGCGCACCAGCCTGGTCTCTTCGAGGCCGATCAGGCGATGGAAAAACCGGATTGATGGCAGGACACACGGCATTCGGTCGGTTATTGCCGCCGGCTCGGATGGAAGCGACAGCAAGCGAACACGGGCGCGGGGCAGGGTGCGCGCGAATGCAAGCGCCGCCGACAGCCCGACGATCCCCGAACCGGCGACGACTATGCTCCCGATACGCCTGGTCGGCGTCATGACGCGGACTCGATGTCGGCGTTTCGTTCGATGATATAGCGCTGATGGTCGGGCATCTGCTCGGCAGTCGCGGCGATTCCAGCGCGCAAGCGGTCCATCGCCATCGCGACTTCGCGCGGGTCGAATGCGTCGGCCCGCGGATCCCAGTGGCGCGGGACAACGCCCTGGCCGAGAAAGACCGCAATCCAGCTCGGTTCAAGAAATGGTCCGTTGACGTAATGCGCGACCCGCCCGGTATTGGTGAACAGGTCGATCTTTTCCTTCAGGCTGTCCGGGACTTCCATCGTTCTGACGTGATTCCAGAAATCGGAATCGTCGCGCGTCGTGGAATGATAGTGGAGAATGAGGAAGTCGCGGACCCGATCATATTCGATGTCCATCATGCGGTTCCACTCGTCCCGATCCGAATCCGCGATCTGCTTTTGCGGGAACATCTCGATCAAATAGGTGATCGCGTGCTGGGCAAGATGGATGCTGGTCGATTCCAGTGGCTCGAGGAAACCCGCCGACAGTCCCACGCTGACGACGTTGCGAACCCAGCCGCGCTTGCGGCGGCCGGCGCGAAACTTGAGAATTCGCGGGTCGGCAAGCGGCTTGCCCTCGATCGAATCGACGATCGCGGCGGCCGCTTCGTCATCCGACAGATGCGCGCTCGAATAGACATAGCCGTTGCCGACCCGGTGCTGGAGCGGGATTCGCCAGCGCCATCCGCCGGGCATTGCAGTGGCCCTGGTATAAGGCTCGATCGGGCCGTCCGGGGACGCGCAGGGCAGAGCGCAGGCGCGATCGCATGGAAGCCATTGCGACCAGTCATCCCACGGTTCGTCGAGCTTGTCCCCGATGAGGAGCGCACGGAAGCCCGAGCAATCGATGAACAGGTCGCCCTCAATCCGTTCGCCGCTGGCCAGGACGATTGCCGTAACGTCGCCGGTTTCGGGGTGAAGCTCGACATCGACGACCTTGCCTTCGGTCCGCTTCACTCCACGCGCTTCGGAATATTTGCGCATGTAGGGCGCGAACAGGGTCGCATCGAACTGATAGGCGTACCCATAGGTCGACGAGAGCGCTGCCGGGTCGGCGGATGGGGGCGCAAAGCGGTTGCGGCGAGCGATGGCGATGGCCATCGAATAGTCGGAAAGCTCGTCGTTGCGGCCCAACGCCTGCATCCGCAGCCAGTGGTGGTGGAACGGCACGTCGCGCAGATCGAGCCCGAACACGCCGAACGGGTGGATGTAGCTGTCGCCGATCTTGCCGAAATCGCGAAAGTCGATGCCCAGTTTAAAGGTGGCATGAGTCGCGCGCATGACGTCTGCTTCGTCCATTCCGAGCGTTTCGAAAAATGCGCGCAAGTGCGGCAAGGTCGCCTCGCCGACGCCGACGATCCCGATTTCCTGTGATTCGACGAGGTGGACCGAAGCACTTTGCGGAAGCACCCATGCAATACCGCCAGCCGCCATCCAGCCAGCGGTTCCGCCGCCCACCACGACGACTTTCACCGGGTCGCGCGATGGAGCATTCGCCGTCGCGGTCATCACGCGGTCCTTGCTGCCAGGACGTGCGCAAGAAATCGGTCGTGCGGTGGAAGCGCAAGGGCCGCGTCGCGATAGGCATTGCGCAGTTGCAGGATCGCCGGAAGCACCTGCTCGGTCGGAAGCGAGTCCGCCAGCGGGTCGTGGCCCTTGGGGATAATCCCCTGGCCGATCATGACTGCAATCCAGCTCGGGGTTTCGAACAGTTCGTCGTGATACCTAAAGACCCGGCCCTTGTCGGCGAACAGGTCGATCTTCCGCCGCAGGGTGTCCGGCACCGGCACCGAGCGAAGCTCGGTCCAGAAGGGCTCGGTCCGGCGGGATGCCTGGTAATGGAGAATGATGAAATCGCGAACGCCTTCATAGGCCTCGGCGACCGCACGATTGTATTCGTCTCGCTCGACCGCTCCGAACCCCGCGTCGGGGAACAGCGAGAACAGCTTTTGGATGCCATATTGGATCAGCCAGATGCTGGTCGATTCCAATGGCTCGAGAAAACCTGCCGAAAGGCCGATCGCAACGACGTTCTTTTCCCAGCTTCGAGCCCTCCGACCGGCCTTGAACTTGAGCCGGTTGAAAGCGCCGACGGGTGGCGCATCGAGAGTCTCGACCAGGATTCGCTCTGCCTCCGTGTCGTCCATGTGGCCACTCGAATAGACGTGGCCGTTGCCGGTTCGGTGTTGCAGCGGGATTCGCCATTGCCAGCCGGCCGGGTGCGCAATCGCCCGAGTGAACGGCAACAGCGGTTCGGTTCGAGCCGAGGGCACTGCAATGGCCCGGTCGCAGGGCAGCCAGTCGCTCCAGTCTTCGAACGGCGATTCCATGGTTTCACCGATGAGCAGCGAGCGAAATCCGGAGCAGTCGATGAACAGCTGTCCCTCGACCTTGCGCCCATCGTCCAGAACGACGGCGGTGACTTGGCCGCTGTCACCGTCGCGAAGGACCTCGACGATCCGGCCTTCGATCCGCTCTACTCCGCGCGCTTCGGCAAACTCGC
>JBDSSR010000104.1:0-2889 GCA_039928675.1 Sphingomicrobium sp.
TCCCGGCTCAGGGTCGGCATGACAATGGGCCGGGATGACGAACGGGCCGGGATGACGAGGAGCCGACGCCGTCTAGGCGGGGACTGCCACAGCGCCGATCGGCACCGTCGGGCGCTTGCCCGCCTGCCATCCGAGCCAGCTCGTTGCTGTGCCGATAGCAAAACCGGTCAAGATGATCGCGGCGTGCGGCATGTGGCCGATGAACAGGTCCAATTGCCTGAGCGCCGGAAAATAGTTCGCGAACCCCATTGCCGCCATCTCCACGACGATGAAACCGGCGGTGACAAGGAACGGATTGGCACGGTCGCGGACGCGCCACCAGATGACGGCGATGATTGCCAGCTCGATGGCCATCGACCACTCGATCGAAGCCATGATCGGGGAAAGGTCGGCGGCGCTTTTCACCTGAAAGGCGGGAATCACGAACGATGCGGCCCGGCTGAACGGGGATTCGAACAGGATCAAGGGTGTGGACAGCATGTAGCCGGCGTGAACCCACACCTTCCGCCGGTATTTGAGGGCGCGATAGAAGACGGTCACATAAGCCGCCAACGCGACCATCGTGCCGATCATGAAACCGGGTCCGTAGAGCAAATTGACGGGGTCGCCGGCGATGAAGTCCCTCGACTGACGGTCGATGATCGCGGCGAGGCCGCCGATGAGGAAGGGGAACAGGAACAGGCTCGCCTGCCCGACGGCGCGGTGAAGCGGAAGCTGCGTCTTGCGCTGCGCTGTCCAGCTTTGCAGCATGACCATCAGGACCCACAGGCTGGCGGCGATGCCGTGGGCGTGGAACTGCCACCCCGCCGATTTTGCGACCGCAAAATAGCTCGGCCAGAAGCCGGTCAGGATAACGGCGATGACGCCGAGCATGTAATAAGGCGCGCGCGAATAGGGCATTGGCTGGCTCCCCCGAGTTCCCAGCCAGCACGGATAGCATCGAAATGTCGTGTACGCGACTTTTCAATCGAACCGGGCTTGAACGGAAAAAGCGGAGATTACCGCCTTTGGTCCACTTACATTTTGCGTGAGGGCGGGCGATTTGCAGAGCATGGCAAGTGTCGACCGTGACCAAGTGATCCGCGACCGTATAATCCGCGACTTCGAGGCCGCGGTGAACATGACCGCCCGGGAAATCGCAAAATGGCTTCGGACCGAGCCGAGCCTCACGGTCGGGTTCAAGGGCAGGGACGGCAAGGCGGCGGAAAGCGTCGGGCACGCCAGCGGCCGGCGGATCGTCTCGATCCTCAGCAAGAAGACGGAAGCTCTGACGACCGACGACATCGCCCATATGCGCAAGGTCGTGGGATTTGTCCGGCGGCATTGCGCCCAGCGGCCGGCGGACATCTACACCTCGCGCTGGCGATACAGCCTGATGAACTGGGGGCATGACCCGACCAGGGAGGGCTGAAGCGGCAGCTATTGCCCCCTTAGGCAGTCCGCGCTCTAACGGCCGGTGATGGACGCCTTTTCGTACCTTTCGGTCCTCCTCTCGATCATTCTCGGGCTTGCGATGACCCAGATTCTCCAGGGCTATCGGACGATCCTGCTCGCCCGGCGCCGGATCGACTACGACCCCTTGCCGGTGGTGTGGAGCGTGCTGGTTCTGCTGTTCGCGACCCAGGCATGGTGGGCGAGCTTTGGCCTGCGCGACCATAGCGACTGGAATTTCCTCGGCTTCACCATCGTTCTTTTGCAGATGGTCCTGCTGTACATGATGGCCGGGATCATCCTTCCCGACCTGGCCGGCGAACGGATCGACCTGGCGGCGCATTTCGAGGACCACCGGCGGGCGTTTTTCGGGTTCATGCTGGCGATGCTGGTGACCAGCATCGTAAAGGACGCGCTTCTCAACGGCAGCCTGCCCGGTTCGCTCAACCTGCTGTTTCATGGCTTGTTGATGGTCACCGCGATCATCGGCATGGGCTCGTCGTCGCGGCGGGTCCATTATGCGCTTGCGGTCTGCGCGGCAGGGGGATTTGCCGCCTATGTCGCGCTGTTGTTCGCGAAGCTGTGATCGCATCCCGTTGACCTCGCCGCGCATCGCCCTTATTGGGCCGGTCGTCCGGAGCGCGTGCGAATCCCGCCATGCTCTCGGGCAGAGCTGAACATTGCTCGACGACGCGAAGGGCCGGCTTGCTCATGGGCTGCCGGGGCTTCGTGCTTTTGCGTTGGGCAAAGTAACCGAAGAGAAGGTGAAGGGCTTCATGCCAACGATTAACCAGCTGATCCGAAAGGGTCGCGAACCGCAGAAGGCCAAGTCGAAGGTCCCTGCGATGGAACAGAATCCGCAGAAGCGCGGGGTTTGCACGCGGGTCTATACGACGACCCCCAAGAAGCCGAACTCGGCGCTTCGCAAGGTCGCCAAGGTGCGCCTGACCAACCAGCGCGAAGTCATCAGCTACATTCCGGGCGAAGGCCACAACCTTCAGGAGCATAGCGTCGTGCTGATCCGCGGCGGCCGTGTCCGCGACCTTCCCGGAGTGCGCTATCACGTGCTTCGTGGGGTGCTCGATACCCAGGGTGTCAAGGATCGCAGGCAGTCGCGGTCCAAGTACGGCGCCAAGCGTCCCAAATGAGCGAGCTGGCGTAGCCAGCGTAGAGTCATGCCGGCGAAGGTCGGGATTCATCTTTCTACCGCACTGCTGGTTGCAAGATGGATGCTGAAACGAGTTCAGCATGACGAGTTGAGACAAGAGTAAGCCCCGGGCGATTTTTAAAGTCCCGGACGTGGCTGAAGAGAAAGGAATTTTCCAATGGCACGTCGTCGTCGCCCAGAAAAGCGCGTCATCCTGCCCGATCCCAAGTTCGGTGACCTGATCCTCTCGAAGTTCATGAATTCGGTCATGCTCGACGGCAAGAAGTCGGTTGCCGAGAGCATCGTCTATG
>JBDSSR010000105.1:0-2128 GCA_039928675.1 Sphingomicrobium sp.
CCCTTGACCGGATGCGGCGGCCGTGGCGGGTTCGGCGGGGAGCGCAGTTGGTCGAGGTCGACCCCGAGCGCCCGCATCTCGATGACCTTGTCGACGCGCGGAGAACCGAAGCCCGAGCGTTGAAGGCTGCGAACGTATTCGGGAGTTACTCCGACCGCCTTCAGCTCGCTGTATTGCTCCAGCGTCAGATTGCCATAACCGACCGAAGCGAGGCCACGAACATAGTCGGCACGAAGGTTCAGCGCCGCGGCTTCGACCAAATCGTCCTTGTCGAGGCGCGAGAAGCCGGCAGCCGAGAGTTCGCGAATATAGGCCGGTGTCACGCCGACCGCTTTCAAAGCGGATAGATCGCTTGCGTCGAGCGGACCAAGCTGCGGAGCGGCCGCCCGGATGGCAGCGATATAGTCGCTGGTGACACCGGTGGCCCGAAGCACGATCGCTTCCTCGACGGCGTCGTCGCGCCGGGCAGACGCGCCACCCAATACAATTGTTTCAACATGGTCGGTTGGTCGGACCAGGATCTTGGGGTCGATCGCTGCAACCGCGGACTGGACCGAGGTCGAAACGCCCTGGCCGATGATGCTCGGCAGGTCGGCTGGCGCTGCTTGTGGGTAATATGGGGCGTAAGCCGCGGTCGTTGCGCTCGTCGACGCCGCATTCCTGGCAGCGAACGTTCCGCTGGGGACCAGCGTCAACGCAGCGAGCGGGGCGGCGATGACGATCGCTCCGACAAACACCCCGGCGGCGAACGAGCCGGCAACCGGGCCGCGAACGATCTTGCCGTCGAGCACTCGGGCGACGCGCCGTGCAAGCGAATTTTTCGATGGCGCGACGCCGTGCGCTCCGAGCAGCAGCCCGGGAGTTTCGTGCCGTGCAACCCCGACCAGCAGCTGCGCATAATCGGTATCGGGAATGTCGGCGGCAAGGACGGCGTCGTCGGCGGTTTCCTCGCGAAGCTGGTGGGCTTCCCGGGCGAGCAACCAGACGAGCGGGTTGAACCAGAACATGGCGGTCGCGACGCGCGCCAGCAGCAGCTTGACCCAGTCCATCCGCGCAACGTGCGCAAGCTCATGGGCAATGATCGCTTCGGCTTCGCCCTGGGCTTCGACCGCGCGGCTGTTGAGCACGATGACCGGGCGCATCACACCCCAGCTGATGGGAGACGCAAGTTCGTCGCTGGTGAGCAGCGCAGTGCCGTGTTTGAAGCCCATTCTGCGCTGGGCGCGGGCAAGGGCGCTGAGCCAATGGGCGTCAACCAGCACGTCGGCGCGGGCACGCAATGTGACCAGCCGGGCAAGCGCGATGAAGGTGATGAACAGCAGGATCGCCGCCGGGATGGCGTAAAGCGCGATCGTTGCTCCGGTCACGCTAAGTGTTGGCTGGGCGTTGACAGCCGAGGCGGGCCTGGCGGCAGGATCTGTCAGTTGTCGCGCGACGTTCGTCGCCGGATGGGCCGGGGTGGCGAGGGCCGGGGCCGTCCGAACCGAAGACGTGTCAACGGTGAAAGCGCTTCCGAGCAGTGCCGGCCCTTCGACGTTCCAGTTGGGCAGGGCCAGTGGAGCAATGGCCATCAGAACCAGAGCGAACAGCCCGCTGTGCGCGACCCACGAGCGTTCGCCGGCCGAGCGGCGCTTCATCAGCTCGAGGAGGCCGAGCGTCAGCCCGGCGATCAGCAGCGACTTGAGCGCAATGCCGATGAGGACGGTCATCGATTGGTTCCTTTCGCCTTGCGCGCCTGCGCAATCATCTGCTCGAGTTCGTCGAGCTCATTTTCCTTGAGCCGGTCGGACATACCGAGAAGCGCGCTTGCCGCGCTCGCCGGAGAGCCATTGAAAAAGGTCTTCACTATGTCGCTCAAGGCCGACGTCTTAGCGACCGCGTTCGAAACCACCGGGCTATAAATATAGCCGCGATCCGAATCGGCCCGCTGGACGAAGCCCTTGTCCTCGAGCCGCTTGAGCATGGCGCGAACCGCCGAGCCGCTAAGCTGGACTGGAAGCGCGTTGCAAATGTCCACCACGGCGAGCGCTCCACGCTCATAAAGAACGTCGACGATCTGCCGTTCGCGGGGTGGAAGCTTGTTGAGCATCATTGCAAAAATTCCTGTCGGCGTGCGGCGAGAATCGCC
>JBDSSR010000106.1:0-8424 GCA_039928675.1 Sphingomicrobium sp.
ACGAACATCACCAGCGCTAGAATCAGTGGCCCGAGCAGCGGGTGCAGGAGGATCGCATCGAGCCGGTGGGTCCAGCGCCTGACTGGCGTTTCGCGGATCACCGCTGCGGTCGCGATCTCGCGTGCCCGGCGCTGCAGATTGACGATGTCGCTCTTGACCGGCTGGGGGATCGCGCAGCGCGGCGCCGAGAGCATGTCATCGAGGGCGGCGGTGAGCTGGCCAATCCCGCGGCGGCGAACCGCGACAGTCTCGACCACCGGCACGCCGAGCTCTTTGACAAGAACCTCGGGGTCGAGCTCAAGCCCGTCGCGCCTGGCGAGATCGACCATGTTGAGCGCAATGACGCTCGGCAGCCCGAGCTCGATCAGCTGCAGCGCAAAGCGCAGATGATTGTCGAGATTGGAAGCGTCGAGCACGATGATCAGAGCTTCGGGCTGGCGCTCGCCCTGTTGCCGGCCAAGCAGCACGTCGCGAGTGACCGCTTCGTCCGGGCTTGCCGGATCGAGGCTGTAGGCGCCGGGCAGGTCGACCAGCTCGACCGCTCGGCCGTCGGCTAGGGCAAGCCGCCCCGAATGACGCTCAACCGTTACTCCGGGATAATTGGCGACCTTCTGCCTCGCCCCGGTCAGCGCATTGAATAAAGCGCTTTTCCCGGCGTTCGGGCTGCCCGCGACAGCAACCAGCGGAACCGAGTTCATGGCGCAGCGGCAGCTAGCGTGATTGCGAGGCGACGCGAACCGCGCCGGCATGCTTGCGGCGGATTGCGACGGTCATGCGCCCGACCCGGATTGCGATCGGGTCGCGGCCGAACGGCCCAAGATGAAGAGTTTCGACCAGCACCCCTTCATCGAACCCGAAATTGCGCAACCGAGCGGCTTCGCCAGCATCGAGCGAGGCCCAATCGATCGATAAAATCGATGCGGTCCGCCCCGGCTCGAGCCGATCGAGGCTGGTGGTATCCGGGAGGAAGGGCGCGTTCATTCTTGCGAGTGATTATCATTAACTGTTAGGCATAGCCAACATTATCTTGGCCCCCATTATCTTGGGCCGCATTATCTGGGCGGGTACCGCAGCCGCCCAAAGAAGCGCGCGGGACTGATCGTTCGGTCGGCCGAGCCGCGCCGCTGCGATTTCCATTTTTCGAACGCCATGACGTTGTCGATCCGGCGATCGAGAAAATCCTCGCTGTTTTGCCAACCGTCGCTGTCGTCATCGAGCCATGCCAGCAGCGTCGAGCCGGACACCGCGCCAAGCGTCAGACGCTTGGTATAATGGTTGAAGTCGGTGCTGGTGTCGCCGGCGATACGCCACATCACATCGGCTGTTCGCCACGATGTTCGAAGCCCCGCTGCAAGGTTCTGCGGCATTGCCAGAATGGCAAGCGCGCGCCGCACCGCCTCGCGCGCCGGGCCCATGATTTCGAGCCGTCGCCAGACCATCGCGCGGATCTTTTCGCGAATCTTCAGTCCCTGCAACCGCTCCGGCGTGAACCACGCCTCGAGCGCACGGTCGACCTCGCGCATGTAACAATCGATCAGACCGGCCTGGTCCTTGGGCATTGCCAGCCGGGCCTGGACCGGATCGAGCCCGAGCTGGTCGGCGGCCGAATCGACCGCGGCCCGGGTCCAGCCGTCGAACACCGCATTCTCGCCCACAGCAAGGGCAAGCTTGCGGCGCAATTGTTCAAGAGGGCTTGGTTCGGTCATCTCCCGCTCAACTGGGCTCGTCGTCGGCGACGATCAAGCCCCGCTCCGGAAGCCGGACGAGAACGATCGCCGCGGCGATGCCGATCGCTCCGACGATATCGCCAAGGCTCAAGGTCTCGCGATAGACAAGCCAGCCGATCGCCGCGGACACTGCCGGTTGGGTCAATAGCGCAAGCCCGACGACGAGCGGCGGCAACGTCCCGATCGAATAGACCAGCAGCCCCTGACCGATCACCTGGCTCGAAATTGCGAAGATCACCAGCGGCGTCCAGTCGCTCGGCACGATCCGCTCGCCCAGGCCAAGGCTAATCAGCAGCAGCACCGGAATTGCCGACAAAGTCACCAGAACCAGCAAGGGCATTGGCTGAAGCCTGGTCCGGGCCCGCTCGATGAAAATCAAATAGCCGCCGTAAAGCAGCCCCGCGACAAGGGTCAGAAGGTCGCCCGCGAAGTTGCGGTTGCTAAGCTCGTAACTGCCGCTCATCAGAAGTGCCGCCCCGGCTGCCGCGAGGAGCAGGGCGACGGCCTGGCGGCGCGATGGCGCGCGATTTGCAAGCCACAGGCCATAGACCGCGAAGACGAAACTGCCGCTGTTGCCGAACAGCGTCGCATTGCCCAGCTTGGTCATCCGGATGCCGGCGTTCCAGGCGGCGAGGTCGAGTGCGTAGAACAGCGCCGCGACCGCGACCGTGATCCCCAAGGCATGATCGGGCCAGCGCAACGGCTGGCGCGCGGTCCTAGCGACGATCAGCAGCAGCGGCAGCGCAAGGACCAGCCGCCACAGGCCGGTCGCGACTGCTCCGGCATCCGACAAGCGAACCAGCCACGGACCGAAGGCCAGCGCCACATTGCCGACCAGCAAAGCCGGGAAGGCCAGCGGATGGGGGTCCGCCGAATGACGAGCCACCAACGATTCGGGTCGCCTGGACAAACCCTCAGGCTGCGTATTTCTCGCGCAGGTCGAGCAGCGCAAGCGCCGCCTTCGCCGCGCCCCCGCCCTTGTCGGCCTGCGCCGGGTCGGCCCGAACGATCGCCTGGGCTTCGTTCTCGACAGTCAGGATTCCGTTGCCGATGGCCAAACCCTGGAGGGTCAGCGCCATCAGTCCGCGGGCGCTTTCGCCCGCCACGATTTCGAAGTGATAGGTCTCACCTCTGATCACCACGCCGAGTGCGACGAAGGCGTCGAAGCGGCCGCTTCGTGAAGCGAGCGCAACTGTCCCGGGCAGTTCGAGCGCGCCAGGCACGACAAGCGTCTCGTGACTGTGGCCGGCGGCTTCGATCACCGCCCGGGCGCCGGCCAGGAGCATGTCATTGAGATGCGGATAGAAGCGCGCCTCGACCAGTAGGACGCTGGCCATCAGCCCGCCGCAACGACCGGTCGCGCCTCGACGATCGGTCGCTCTTCGATGATTGCAAGGCCGTAGCCCGACAGGCCGACCGGCGAATGGCGACTGTTGGACAGAAGGATCATGTCGTGGATTCCCAAGGCCGCGAGGATTTGCGCGCCGGTGCCGTAACCGCGCACTGCGTCCCCGGCTTCGGCCGGCTTTCCGGAGCGCAGGTCGATCGCCCGCGAAAGCGAGCCGGGCGCCGCGGCGTGAAGCGCAACAACGACCCCTGAACCTTCCTGCTCGATCATCCGCATTGCGTTCTGAAGCACAGCGGAACGGCCACCCTTTTCATCGAGCACGTCCGCGAACAGGTCGAGGCTGTGCATTCGAACGAGAACCGGCTGGCTTGTATCGAGCGTGCCGTGGAGGAGCGCCAGCTGCTCTTCCCCGCTCGACTTGTCGCGAAAGACCTGGGCGTGCCACTGCTTGCCGCTGCCGGCGTTAAATGGGCTCGCTGCGACTCGCTCGACCAGATGGTCCTTCTTGAGCCGATAGGCGATGAGGTCGCGGATCGTCCCGATCTTCATCCCGTGCGCCCGCGCGAAGTCCATCAAATCGTCGAGCCTGGCCATGCTCCCGTCTTCGCTCATGATCTCGCAAATCACGCCGCTCGGGTTAAGCCCGGCGAGTCGCGAAACATCGACCGCTGCCTCGGTATGGCCGGCGCGAACCAAGACTCCGCCCGACTTGGCAACCAGCGGGAAGACGTGGCCGGGCGAGACGATGGCGTCCGGCCCGTGCGATGAGTCGATTGCAACCGCCACCGTGCGGGCCCGGTCGGCGGCGCTGATTCCGGTGGTGATACCCTCGCGAGCCTCGATCGAAACCGTGAACGCGGTCTCGTTGCGGCTGCGGTTGGTGCGGGTCATCGGTTCGAGCCCGAGCTGGTCGGCGCGCTCGACCGTCAGCGCCAGGCAGACAAGGCCGCGGCCGTGGCGGGCCATGAAGTTGATCGCGTCGGGCGTCGCCATCTGGGCTGGAATGACAAGGTCGCCCTCATTCTCGCGCGCTTCATCATCAACCAAAATGAACATTCGCCCGTTGCGGGCTTCGTCGATGATCGCTTCGGTTCCGACCAGCACCTCGGCATTGCCGCGCAGAATCAGCTTTTCCAGGCGCCCCAGCGTGTCCGCGGTAGGGTTCCAGTCGGACGCACCGAGCTTGCGCAAGCTGTTGGGATGAAGGCCGGCGGCGCGGGCGAGCCCGGCGCGGCTGACTTCGCCAGTCGAAATGATGGCGTTCAATTGCTCGATCAGCGAGGTACTCATGACGGTGCCATATCACATCTCAATGTGATTTAAAGAGACGTTCTATGCGCTTTTGCTGTGTTTAACACCGAGCATCCGGTCAACATAGCGCGCGAGGACGTCGATTTCCACATTGAGTTGTCGCCCTACCGCCACTGTCCCAAGGGTCGTCCGTTGCGCGGTATGCGGGATGATATTGACGCAAAAGCGTGTTGCGTTCCCGGTCCCGCCCCCGGCGAGGTCGTCTGCCACTTCGTTGACGGTCAGCGAAACGCCATCGAGGGTGATCGAGCCCTTGGTTGCGACCATTGCCGCAAGCGCGGTGGGAATGGTTCCGACAATCCGCGTCGAATCGCCGTCAGGGGTCACTTCGATGACCTCGGCGACCGCATCGACATGGCCGGTGACGATATGCCCGCCAAGCTCGTCCCCCAGCCGCAGCGATCGCTCGAGGTTGAGGCTCGCACCCTCGCGCCACAGATCGGCGGCGGTGCGCGAGACGGTTTCCGCCGAGAGGTCGGCGGCAAACCAGTCCGGACCCTTGTCGACCACCGTCAGGCATACCCCCGAGCAGGCGATTGAGGCGCCGAGCGCGACATCCGACAAGTCGTGGCGCGTGGCGATGACCAGACGCAGGTCGCCGCGCTGCTCAACGCTTCGAACGGTGCCGACGTCGCTGACGATCCCGGTGAACATCGCGCCCGCCTAGCCTTCGCGGACGCGATCGTAAACTTCCAGCCGGTCGACACCAAGCCGGCGTTCGTCGACCAGCCGCCAGCGCCCGTGGGCATCGGCAATGGCATCGAGGCCGATGTAGCCGAAGCTCGACTTGCCTTCGCCGACGATGATTGGCGCCCGATAGATCAGAATGCGGTCGACCAGGTCCGCAGCGAGGAACGCGGTAGCGGTCGCCGACCCGCCTTCGACGAGCAGGTCGTTGACGTCATGAAGTCGCGACACATCGCTGGGATCGCGCAGGATTTCCCAACCATCCACCGGCTCGCCGCGAGTCAGCATCGCGCGCCGCGGCGACTGCTCCTCCAGCCCCGGGAGCCGAACGTCGAGCCGGGGCCGGTCGGCCAAAAAGGTGCCTCGACCGACCAGGATCATGTCGCTTTGCGCCCGCTCGAGGTGGACGTGGCAGCGGGCATCCTCGCCCGTGATCCACTGACTTGCGCCCGATGGCAGCGCGATCTTGCCGTCGATCGACAAGGCCAGCTTGAGCGTGATTCGGGGTCGCCCGATAGCGAACCGCGTAAGCCAGCCGGCAAGCGAGCGCCGAGCGCCTTCGCGGCCAACTCCGACCGTAACCGCGATCCCCGCGGATCGGAGCTTGCGAATGCCCTTGCCCGCCGTCCGTCGATCGGGGTCCTTGAGCCCAATCACCACCCTGGCCGGCCGGGCCGCGACAAGCAGGTCGGCGCAGGCTGGGCCGCGGGGGCTTTCGTGAGCGCACGGCTCAAGCGTAACGTAGACGGTTGCTCCGCGAGCGCGGCTGCCCGAGGCGGCAAGAGCAAGCGCTTCGGCATGGGGACGTCCGCCCGGCGCGGTCGCGCCTGTCCCGATCACTCGACCGCCGGGCGAAACGACCACGCACCCGACGTTGGGGTTGGGCGCAGTTCGGCCACGTGCGGCGTCGCCCAGCGCAACCGCTTGCGCCATGAAGCGGCGGTCGCCAGCGGCGCTTGGCCCGTTCACATTCCGAGCCGCTTCTCGAGCTGCTGGAACTGGTGTTGTTTTTCCTTTTCGGCTGCGTCCCTGATCGCCTGGTCCTTCTTCTGGTCGGCGATGATCTGGGCATCCGTCCGGCTGGCGGGATAGGATTCTATGAAGGTGATTTCGGTTGGCAGCGTCATTCCGGTTTGAGCATCAACCAGGAATTCAATGACGATGATGGCGGTGACGAGGATCGCCAGCGCCGCCCCGATTCGCTGTTCGCGACTGTTGTGACGCATGAAGGCGAGCAGGTCGCGCAGCGCAGCGATCGGGTTGGACGGTCGTGGAAGCCAGGACATCGCCCGAAACTAGGGCGCGCGACTGGCGACCGCTACCCCCGCAGCGGGAAATTCGGTGGGGCCGTTACCGCTTGGCTGCAGCTTCGAGCCTGCGGATCGCGCGGTCCTTGCCCATCGCCGCGACCATGCCGGCCATTTCCGGACCGCTCCCGCGCCCGGTCAGTGCGAGGCGGAGCGGATGGAACAGGTCACGGCCCTTTGCGCCGGTGTCGGCCTTGACCGCATCGGTCAGCGCCTTCCACGGTGCAGCGGTCCAGTCGAGCTCCTGGGCGATCGTCGCCGCGGCCCGAACCACCAGCCTCTCGCCGTGGACCAGCTCGGGCGCATCGATGTCGCCGTGAAGGATCGCCAGCCAGCAGTCGAGGTCGGCGAGCCGTTCGAGATTGCCGCGCAACAGCAGCCAGTCCGCTTCGGTTGCCGCAGCCGGCAAGCGCTCGGCAACGGCGGAAAAATCGAACCGGTGCAGCAGCCGGGTGTTGATCAGCGCGATATCGTTCGGATCGAAGTGGGCAGGCGCCCGTCCGAAGCTCGCGAAGTCAAACCCCGCGGCAAGCTCATCGAGTGTTTCGGCCGCCTCGACCGGCTGCGACGTGCCGATCCGTGCGAGGACCGACAGCATCGCCATCGGCTCGACCCCCTCTGCCCGCACCTGCTCGGCACCATAGGCGCCCAGCCGTTTGGACAATTTGCCTTCGGCCGCCACGAGCAGTGCTTCGTGGGCAAAGGTCGGCGAAGGTGCGCCGAGCGCTTCGAACATCTGGATCTGGGACGCGCTGTTCGACACATGATCTTCGCCGCGGACGATATGGGTGACCCCAAGGTCGATGTCGTCGATCACGCTTGGCAGCAGGTACAGCCAGCTTCCGTCCGCGCGCCGGACCACCGGGTCGCTGAGAAGCCTGGGGTCGAAGGCCTGTTCGCCGCGGATGAGATCGGTCCAGCCGATCGGCGATCCGTGGTCGAGGCGAAAGCGCCAGTGCGGCGAGCGACCTTCCGGAGCCGGATCGTCGCCGTCCTTGCGCTCGTAAACCGGCGGCAGGCCGCGCCCGAGCAGCACTTTGCGGCGAAGATCGAGCTCCTCGGGCGTTTCGTAGCAGGCATAGACCCGGCCGGCCGCCTTCAGCCGATCGAACTCCCGATCGTAAAGTGCAGACCGTTCGGACTGGCGAACCAGCCGGTCGGGGACCAGTCCCATCCAGTCGAGATCGTCGCGAATCGCCTGGTCGAATCCGGCAGTCGAGCGCTCGGCGTCGGTGTCGTCGATGCGAAGGATGAAGCTTCCGCCATTTTTCCGCGCAAACAGGAAATTATGCAGCGCGGTGCGGATGTTGCCGACATGCAGCCGGCCGGTCGGCGAGGGGGCAAAGCGGGTGGTGACGGTCATTGGTCGCTGCTCACTGCTCACTGCTCGCTGCTCACTGGGTGAATAGAATGATCTCGCCGGCGGGACCGGCTAAGACCAAGGAACCATCGCCGCGCCGCACTGCGTAGCGCGCTTCGTTCATGGCGCGTTCGAACGCAGTCTCTTCGCCGGTCCGGGCGCGGGCGCATGGCGGCTCCGCCAGCGGCAGTGGGGTCAGCTTTGTCTCGCCGTCGCGAATCTGGGCACGCCAGCGCCAGCGGACGCACTGTGAAAAGGCGTGGATTTCATTTGGAAGGATTGAGGCAGTGATTGCGAAAGGCTGGTCGGTCGCCTTCCCCCCAATCCCTGCAATTCGCCACTCGCCAACGACGCCCGCGCTGTCGGGAACGGCGGTTCCGGCCGGGCGCTGGGCCGGCGCCCGTCCAACCTCAACGGGTTGCGCGTCCGATGCTTGTGGGGACTCGGGCCGACCACATGCAGTCGCCGAGACGGCAACGACCATGGCCAGCAGTTGGCGGGCCCTCATTTCCCGGTCCGGAAGAAGTTGCTGATCGGGTAGCGGCGATCCCGGCCGAAGTTGCGCGTCCCGATCTTGACCCCGGGCGGGGCCTGTCGGCGCTTATACTCGGCGCGAAGCAGCTTGGCTTCGATGTCGCCGACCAGCGCCTCATCCTCGCCGGTCAGGCGCGCGACTTCGCTGAC
>JBDSSR010000107.1:0-4492 GCA_039928675.1 Sphingomicrobium sp.
GGCTGGGCGATGCTTGGTCAGCGGCCAAGTGCGCGCTTCGCCTGGGGCTCGCTGATCTCCGTCGCCGGAATTGGTCTTCTGTTTGCGCACGAGCTCAATCAAAATCCGGTGCATCGGCAAGCGGTCATGATCGGCATTGGCTTGACCTTGGCCGGGATGTTGGCAGCGTCAGCTGCCAACGTCTTCCAGGCGCGTGACAAGGTCCGCCGCCATCCGCTGTTCGCGCTTCTCACCTGGGCCATGTTGATCGGGGCTGTAATCGACGCGGCACTGGCGCTGGCATTCACCGGCCCACCGGTCATCGAGGCCCGTATCGGCTACTGGCTCGGCCTCGTCTACCTCGCGGTATTCGCCTCCGCGCTGGCGTTCAGCCTGTACCTTCCGGTGGTCCGCAAAATCGGCCCGGGCAAGGCCGCCTATTCAAGCGCGATGGTGCCAATTATCGCCATGGCGATTTCGACCTGGCTGGAAAATTATCACTGGACAGCGCTGACCCTCGCCGGGGCGTTTCTTGCGATCGGCGGAATGATCGCCGCGCTTGGCCGAAGCCGGTCGTCCATCGCGGCTCCCGATGCCGCGTGATGCCTTGACGGAGGCAATGGATTCTTAAGCCTGTTCGCGCACACTGTTCCGGCTATGATCCCGATCCACGGAAGCAAGATATTCAAAAGCCGCTGGAAAGCGCTGTTCTGGGCCGCCGGAGTGATCTGGTTTGCCTATGATGTCGCCGAGTCGCAACCGCACGCCACCACCGACGCCAACAGCGCCGCTGAAGCAGCGACCGACGCCACGGGCGCGGCTGTCACCAGCGACGATCAAAACCGGCTCGCCGACGCGATCAACAGCTTCTAGCGCGCGTCCTTCCATTCGATCTGTGCGATGTGCCAGCGGCGCTGCTCCGCGGTCGATCCGGGGACATCGTTGACGCGGCGCAGGATGACATCTGCATGACGGCGCAAACCGGTCCTGTAAAAAATTACCGGTACGGTGGTGAAAATCGATCCGGCGGCGCCGTCCGTCTCGCCGAGGTCGCCAATTTCCATGTGGGTCGTCACCTTGAAGTGTGTCGCGAAGCTCGCCGCAAGCGCCCGGTCGCCCCACAGCGAGCCAGCCTCGTTGAAGCGCCGCTCCTCGATCAGCGCCCCATAAAGCTGGACGACCTGTCCGGCGGCTTCGACACTCTTCGGATCGATCGGTCCCTTGGGCTCGATCAGCACCCTTGGCGGAGCCAGCGCGGCCGGTTTGGCTGGCGCGACCGGAGCAACCGGTGCGTTCGGGGAGGCGGGCGCCTGTGGGTTACCCGGCCTCATGGAATCGGCGTTTTGATTTGTCGATGGTTGCTGGGCAGGCCGCCCGCAGCCGATGAGCAGCGATAAAGCCATCATCGCCGTCTTCCATTTCATCACAATTCTCCACAGCGGAACCCGCTCCGCACACCTGCGTTCGTTACGCGGTTATAACATGCTATCTAAGGGAGAGTTTCCATGGCCGATGACAATGTCGAGCGCGAGCACACGACTGTTGTTGAAACCGGCAATGGCGGCGGGGGTGGTGGAATCCTGGCCGTCGTCCTGCTGATCATTGTCGTACTCGTGTTGCTTTACATGTTCCGTGGCCAGCTTGGCCTTGGCGGCAGCACAACCAGCGTCAACGTCCCCGACAAGATCGACGTCAACGTCAATCATAATTGATCCCGCACAACTGATCGCGGCACGGTCTGATCCGGAGAGGGTCGGGTAGAGCTCGAACGGGTCGCGAGTCCCCGTCCGGGCGAGGGCGCGGTTCCACTGGAGCCGCGCCCTTCTATTTTGTGGGCGAGTCGTCAGTAGCGCCAATTTCGCGCCCCGGTTTGTTTTTGCCGCTTCGAGGCGGTAACCGCGGGGCATGACGAGCGGCTACATGACCGGTTTCGGCGGCCACTTTTCGACCGAGGCCGTGGCGGGCGCACTTCCGCAAGGCCGCAATTCCCCCCAGCGCCCGGCTTTCGGCCTTTATCCCGAACAATTGTCGGGGACGGCCTTCACAGTGCCGCGCCATGAAAATCGCCGCAGTTGGCTGTATCGACTCCGCCCGAGCGCCGACCATCGACCCTTCACCGCTTATTCCGGGGCGCCACTGCTTGCGCCGGGAACCGTGGCCGAGCCACTTGCCCCCAACCGCCTCCGCTGGGACCCACCCACCGACCTGCCCGACCGAACCGATTTCGTCGACGGCCTGGTGACGATGCTTGCCAACCGCGACCCGGCCGATCTCGAGGGCGTTGCAATCCACCTATACCGCGCAACCCGCTCGATGGAGCGGAGCCTGTTCGTCGACAGCGACGGGGAGCTTTTGATTATCCCGCAATCGGGTGTCCTGCAGGTCACGACCGAACTTGGGCGGATCGAGCTTGCCCCCGGGTTTGTCGGCGTGGTCCCGCGCGGGATCCGGTTCAGAGTAGATGTCGATGGCGACAGCCGCGGTTATGCCGTCGAAAATCACGGCGTGCCGTTTCGGCTGCCCGAACTCGGACCGATCGGGTCCAACGGTCTGGCCAATCCACGCGATTTTGAAACTCCGGTCGCGTGGTTCGAGGATGACGACCAACCCACCGAGGTCGTTCAAAAGTCGCTGGGATCCTTGTGGACGACGACGCTTGACCACTCTCCGCTCGACGTTGTCGCCTGGCACGGCAATTACGCGCCCTATCGCTACGATCTTTCGCGGTTTAACACGATGGGAAGCGTCAGCTTCGACCATCCCGATCCGTCGATCTTCACTGTTCTGACCAGCCCGAGTGACGTGCCTGGCCGAGCCAATGCGGACTTCGTCATCTTCCCGCCGCGGTGGATGGTTGCCGAAAATACCTTTCGCCCCCCGTGGTTTCATCGCAACGTCATGAGCGAAGCGATGGGGCTGATCGACGGCGCATATGATGCCAAATCCGATGGCTTTGCGCCGGGCGGCCTGTCGCTGCACAACCTGATGAGTGGTCACGGGCCCGACCTGCCAAGCTGGCGCGAGGCGAGCGAGGGCACGCTTGAGCCGCACAAGATCGACGGCACCATGGCATTCATGGTCGAAAGCTGCTGGCCGTATCGGCCAACGCGCTTCGCACTCGACCGGGCTCAGGCCGACTATGACGAGGCTTGGGCGGGCTTTCCGAAGGCCCAATTGCCATGACCATCGCCGCGGTCGACGAGACTCATGATCCCGCGCTTTTGAGCTGGTGTGAAAGCGCCAACGGCCACTTCGACTTCCCGATTCAGAACCTGCCGCTTGGTATTTTTTCGGAAACGAAGGGGCGCCGGCGTCCGGGCGTTGCGATCGGTGACTATATCCTCGACCTTGCGGCAATCGCCGATCTGCTCGACGAACGATGGCACGACGAGCTTCGCCAGCCAGTGCTCAACGCCTGGCTGGCGCGGGGTCCGCATTCTGGCCGCGAACTTCGCGCGCGACTATCCGAACTGCTGTCCGACGAGCGCTATCGGGACGACGTCGAGCCGCACCTGATCGGGTACAGCGAAGTCCGACTTCATGTGCCGTGCCTCGTCGGCGACTTTACCGATTTCTACGTCGGGATTCATCATGCGACAAACGTCGGAAAACAGTTCCGGCCCGACAATCCCCTTCTCCCCAACTACAAGCATGTGCCGATCGGCTATCACGGTCGGGCAAGCTCCATCCGTTCGTCGGGAGAACCCGTCATTCGACCGAATGGGCAGCTCAAGCCGCCCGATGCCGAGGTACCCGACTTCGGACCCAGCCGACGGCTCGACTATGAGCTGGAGCTCGGGATTTGGATCGGCCGCGGCAACGCGCTTGGCGAACCGATCCCGATCGGCGAAGCGGGCGAGCATATCGCCGGCTTCTGCCTGCTCAACGACTGGTCGGCGCGCGACTTGCAGGCGTGGGAGTATCAGCCGCTGGGTCCGTTTCTCGCCAAGAGCTTCCTCACCACCGTCAGTCCGTGGGTGATCAGCGTCGACGCACTTGCACCCTTTCGCTCGGCCGTAATGGACCGCCCGACAGGCGATCCCAGGCCGCTGCCCTATCTTGACGATTTGGGTGACCGAGAAGCTGGCGGGCTCAAGGTCCAGATCGAAGCGACACTGACAACGCAAGTAATGCGCGCAGCGGGCCTTGGCCCTCATCTGCTGTCGCTCGGAAGTGCGGATTCGGCAATGTATTGGAGCGCTGCGCAAATCGTCGCACACCACAGCGCCAACGGCTGCAACCTTCAGCCCGGTGATCTCATTGGGACTGGAACACTGTCGGGTGAAGCCGCGAGCAGCCTCGGCTCGCTGATCGAGATCAGCAAGGGCGGGACTGCGCCGATCACTCTCCCTTCGGGCGAAACTCGAGCCTTCCTCGAGGATGGTGACGAAATCGTCCTTCGCGCGTGGTGCGAGGCCGATGGCGCGGTTCGGATTGGGCTTGGCGAGTGCGTCGGCCGGGTCGCAGCGGGTCCGTCAAACTGAAGCGGTCGCATCGGCGATTGCGATGAACG
>JBDSSR010000108.1:0-6530 GCA_039928675.1 Sphingomicrobium sp.
ACGAAATCGTCCTTCGCGCGTGGTGCGAGGCCGATGGCGCGGTTCGGATTGGGCTTGGCGAGTGCGTCGGCCGGGTCGCAGCGGGTCCGTCAAACTGAAGCGGTCGCATCGGCGATTGCGATGAACGGTCGACAGTGGTGCCGCTTAGGTGACTCGAACACCTGACCCCATCATTACGAATGATGTGCTCTACCGGCTGAGCTAAAGCGGCTTGTCTGTCGACGAGACCGCGCCCACTAACAGCAGGCCGGTGCGCGGGCAAGACCGCCCCACAAGACTGCCAGTTCGCGGCAGAACTGACCTGTTATACTTAACGCTTTCGTAACGACCTCCGGTCCATCCTCGCTTTCACTGGACGGAGCGGGCCCCGGCGAATGGATGCGTTTCAAGACTTTCCTTCCGAGTTCGACGAGCCTGCTGCTGAGCAGACAGTGAGCGCGGCGACCGTAGAGATCGGCACCGACGAGCGGCGAATGCACGTGCGCGCCTACAATTACTGGGTGTCCCTTCTGGACGGGCGCGATTTCCCGTCGATCGAAGACCTCGAACCAGGCGATGTCACCGATTTCGCCGATCACAGCGTGCTTCTCGACTTCACCTGCGGCCGCGAAGACCCGGCTCTGCCCTATGTCGGCACGGCGATCCGAACCGAATGTGCGCTGGATAGCGAGATCGCGACGATTGCCGACGTTCCCAGCAGATCGCTGCTTTCGCGGCTTACCGACCATTATCTGCAGATCATTGCCAACCGCTCGCCGATCGGTTTCGAAGCAGAGTTCGCCGGCCCCCACGGTAGTGCCATCTGCTATCGCGGCATCCTCATGCCCTTTTCGTCGGACGGCGACACCATCGATTTCATCTACGGCGTGATCAACTGGAAAAGTGCTGAGGCTTCCGAACACGCCATTTCGCTCGCATTTAAGCCTGCCCCGACTATCCAGTCGGAAGCGGCGACAGCGGCCGAGTTTCAGGACGACGGATTCGACGACGCGGAACCGGCTCCTGCCGGGCCCGTGCTCGATCCTGACGCGGGCCTTGCAGATCGTCTGTCGGCTGCTCGCGAGACCGCCGAGAGCGTCAAGGCCGGCGAAGGCCGCACGCGCGCCGCCCTCTATCGAGCGCTTTCGCTCGCCTATGATTTTGCGATTGCGAGCCGCGAATGCCCGGCCGATTACCAGCAATTGCTTGGGGATTCGGGCGTCAAGGCCCAGGTTCGGGCACCGATGACCCCGGTGGTCAAGCTCGTCTTTGGAGTGGATTACGACAAGTCGCGGTTGACCGAATTTGCGGCGGCCTTGTCTTACGCGGGCCGCAACGCGATCGCGATGGGCGGTTTTGAGGATTTCCTCGGCGGCCAGGCTGGGGGGCTCAAGGCGCTGGTCGCTGGCGAACGCCAGGCACGAAGGCCCGAAGTCCGACCCGAAACGCGCGGCCAGGCCGCACGCGTGCGGCTTCGCTCTATCGAGCCAATCGCACTCGGCGATCTTCCCGCGGGCGAGGAGTTCGCGCTGGTCGTCGTCCGTCGAAATGCCGCTGGCGGCTATGACCCCGTAGCGCTGGTCGATGATCCGGCATTGATCGATCGGGCGGTTCGAAAGACGCTCTGACCACCCCCTCGCGGGGTTGTCCGCCCCGCGAAGCCCGGTCTATAGGCCGGGCCGGTTCCTGGTTCGCGGAGCAACATTCTTTCATGACGGCCCACATGCGCCTGGCCCCGCCGCTGGTTGAATCAATTCGCAAGGCGTTGACCGGGCACGCTCTGCCCGGCGAGACCCAGGGACTGACGCGCGAAGCGGAGCGCGAAGCCGCCGAATTCCTGGCCCAGGTTGCAGCCCGGCGGAAGCCCGGCCAGATCGAGGTCGAGATCCAGTCAATCGGAGGCGAAGCCGGCAATCGGCGAATGCGAATCGGAATCGTCAATGACGACATGCCGTTCCTCGTCGATTCGGTCGCCAATGCGGTTGCTCGCCGCCAGATCGCAATCCATCGGCTGCTTCATCCGGTCGTGTGCGTCAGTCGCGATGCGCGGGGCCTGCTCGCCGGGTTGGAACCGCTCTGCTCCGACAACAGCCGGCGCGAATCCCTCATGTACCTCGAACTGGATCGGGTCGACGCGCGCGAGCGCAACCAGCTTATGGCCGACCTCAAGCGCGTCCTTGAAGATGTTCGGCTGGCGGTTCGCGACTGGGCCAAGCTGCAGAGCAAGATGCGCGCGGATGCGCAGCTGATTGACGATTCCGAGGGTTCCGCGCTGCTCGACTGGTTCGCGAACGGCGCCATGACGCTGCTCGGATATCATGTCGAAAAGCCCTATGAAGTGCCGACGCAAAGTCTCGGGATATTCAGTGTGCCCGGAGTTCCGACCGACGAGGGCGGATGCGGCGACGCGATGCGCTATCTGCAAAGCGATGGCGACATCCCGCTGATGGCCAAGGGCGAACGCAAGTCGACCGTCCATCGCCGAGTGCCGCTGGACCTGGTGGTGGTGCCGATCCTCGAGGGTGGAAAGGTCGCCGGAATCGGCATTCATGCCGGTCTTTGGACCAGCGAAGGGTTGCGTGCGCCGCCCGAAGAGGTCCCGGTTCTGCGCGAGCGTCTTAAGCTGCTCGACAAGGACTTCGGGTTCGATCCGAAGGGGCACTCGGGCAAGGCCCTGCGCCATGCGGTGGCGTCGCTTCCGCGCGATCTGCTGATCACGATCGACTACCCGTCGCTCCGCCGGCTGGTGATGATGGCAATGTCGCTTGCCGATCGCCCGCGTCCCGGACTGATCCAGGTGAGAAGCATCCTAAAGGGGCAGTTGTTCACCTTTGTCTGGCTGCCCCGCGAGGAACTGACCACAGCCCGCCGAAAGGCGATTGCGGTGCTTCTGGAAAATGAGGTTGGCCGCGAAATCACCAGCTGGTCGGTCGAGCTTGGCGACGGCGATTTGGCGCTCATCCGCTACACTCAATATATCGACGAAAGTGGTCCAGACCCCGACGCGGAAGCGCTTGACGCGGCAGTCGTTGAAATGGTCCGCGGCTGGGCTCCAGCGGTCGAGGGCGAGCTGATCGAGGTGGCCGGGGCGTCGCGCGCCACCCGCCTTGCGCTAACCTATATCAATGCCTTTCCCGAGGCCTACCGTTCGCGCACCGCGCCAAAGGAGGGCGCGGCCGATATTCTGCGGCTGTGCGCGCTTGCAAGCGATAATGATCGCGAAGTTAGAATCACGCGCAGTGAAACAGGCGTGGCGGACCAGTACCGGCTCAAAATCTATCGGCGGGGCGCGCTCATTCCGCTGTCCGACGCGGTCCCGGTGTTCGAGAATTTCGGATTTCGGGTCCTGGAGGAAATGCCGACCGCACTAAGCGGGCGGGCGGGTTACATCCACGACTTCCTCGTCGAGGTTGCAAGCGAAGCCGATTTGGCGGCGATCGATGCCCGAATTGGCGAAATCGAAACCGCCATCACCAGCGTCTTGCGCGGCGTTGCGGAGAATGACGAGTTCAATCAACTGGTGCTTTATGCCGGCCTTGCTACCCGTCACGTGGTCTGGATTCGTGCATGGTTCCGATACCTGCGTCAGACTGGAAGCAGTTTTGGTCTGGTCACGGTGGTCGAGGCGCTTCGCCGGGCGCCCAGGGCGACACGCTTTCTGGTCGAGCTATTCGCCGCCAACCACGACCCGTCGACCGCGAATCGGACCAGGCTCGTCGGCAAGTACAGCGACGAGCTCAATCGTTCGCTGACCAAGGTCCGCTCGATCGACGATGACCGAATCCTTCGCCGACTTCGCGCGCTGGTCGAAGCGATCGTACGGACCAATGCCTTTGGCCCGGCTGCCGACGAAGCGCTCGCGTTCAAGATCAACTCTTCGCTCGTGCCGGGCCTTCCGGCGCCGGTGCCGTGGCGCGAGATCTGGGTGTATTCGCCGCGCGTCGAAGCGATTCACTTGCGCGGCGGGCCCGTCGCTCGCGGTGGCATTCGCTGGTCCGACCGACGCGACGACTTCCGGACCGAAATCCTGGGCCTGATGAAGGCGCAGCTGGTGAAGAACGCGGTGATTGTCCCAACGGGTGCCAAGGGTGGCTTCTACCCCAAGCAATTGCCGCTCGCCGCGAACCGCGATTCCTGGCTCCAGGAGGGCACCGAAAGCTACCAGGTGTTCATCCGCTCGCTGCTGTCGATCACGGACAACATCGTCAATGATGTAGTCGTCCACCCTGAATGCGTGGTCATCCACGATGGCGACGATCCCTATTTTGTGGTCGCCGCGGACAAGGGCACTGCAACCTTTTCCGACATTGCCAATGGAATCGCCCTGGAACGCAACTTCTGGCTTGGCGACGCCTTCGCCAGCGGCGGCTCGCATGGCTATGATCACAAGGCGATGGGTATCACCGCCCGGGGCGCGTGGATTTCAGTCCAGCGTCACTTCCTCGAAATGGGTGTCGACGTGCAATCCGACCCGGTCACGGTCGTCGGTTGCGGCGACATGTCGGGCGACGTCTTCGGCAACGGCATGCTGCTATCGAGATCGCTCAAGCTGATTGCCGCATTTGATCACCGCCACATCTTCATCGATCCCGACCCGGACCCGGAAGTTAGCTGGAAGGAGCGCAAGCGACTGTTCGAGCTGCCGCGGTCGAGCTGGGACGATTACGATCGCAAGAAGATGTCGCCCGGCGGCGGCGTCTATGCGCGCACGGACAAGTCCATTTCTCTCAGCAGCGAGGAACGCCGAGTGCTCGGCATCGACGCCAAGTCGATCGAACCGGCAGCGCTGATCAATGCCATTCTCAAGGCGCCGGTCGAGCTTTTGTGGTTCGGCGGGATCGGCACCTACATCAAGTCGACGGGTCAGAGCCAAGCGGATGTCAGCGATCCGTCCAACGACGGGCTTCGCGTCGATGGCGTCGACGTCCGAGCCAAGGTCATCGGCGAGGGCGCCAACCTCGCCATCACCCAGGCCGGCCGGATCGAGTTTGCCGAGCATGGTGGCCGGATCAATACCGACTTCATCGACAACAGTGCCGGCGTCGATTGTTCGGACAATGAAGTGAACATCAAGATCCCGCTCAATCGCGAGATGGCGGAAGGCCGGCTGTCGTTCGAAAAGCGCAATCGGCTGCTCGTCAAGATGACCCACGAGGTCGCGGCCATCGTGCTGGAGGACAATCGCCTGCAAAGCCTCGCTTTGTCGATCGCCGAGGCCGGCGGACCAACGGCGCTTCCCGGCCAGGTCCGGACTATCGAGTTGCTCGAAGCGTCCGGGCGGCTGGACCGGAAGGTCGAGGGCCTGTCGACAAGCGACATACTGCTTCGCCGAAGCCAGGAAAATCGCGGCCTGACCAGGCCTGAATTGGCAGTGGTGTTGTCGATTTCGAAGCTGGTTCTCCAGGATGCGGCCGAGGAACTTCACCTCTCCGATGATTCGCTGACCGAACCGCAATTGTTCGAGGCTTTTCCAAAGCCGATGCGCAAAACCCACGCCAACGCGATCCGCGCCCACCGGTTACGCAACGAGATCATCGCCACCAAGGTCGCCAATCGCCTCGTCAATCGCCTCGGCCCTGGTGTCGCGTTCGATCTGACGGAGGAGGAGGGCGTATCGCTCCACCAGGTCGTTTCGGCCTTCCTGGTCGCTGAGCGGCTGCTCGACCTCGACCGGTTGTGGGCGGAGATCGAACAGGATAATTTGCCCGAAACCGTCCGCATCGAGCTATTCTCGATCGCTGCTGCAAGCATTCGGTCGCACCTGTCAGATGTTCTTCGCGCTTCGGGTGGCGAAACCAACGTCGAGGCGCTGTGCAGAAAGCTGGAGCCGGGTGTTCGCAAGATCGCGTCGGCCGCGGCCCGGTTGATCCGGACCGAAGTGCGCAACGAAGTGGCGGCTCGCCGCGACCGGCTGATCGCCCTTGGCGCAAGCGCGGACATCGTCCGCGGCCTGGTCCGGTTGTACGAGCTCGACGGTGTGTTCGGGATCGCCGCGCTTGCCGACGGGCACATGATCGATGAGCTGGCGCTGACCCGCGCCTACACCAGGATCGGCGAGGCTTTGGGTCTCGACTGGGCGCAGCAGCAGGTGGCTCGGTTCGTTCCGGCAGACCAGTGGGAGCGATTGCTAACCGCCGGTCTGACGCGCGATTTCGAGCAGCTTCGGATCGAGTTCCTCACCCGGGTCCGCGGCGGAGACCCTGAAGCTACGGTCGAGCGCTGGACGGTGGAGCATGGAGCGCGGATCGAGCAATTCCGCAAGCTGGTCACGCGCGCTCGGGCGGAAGGCAGCATCACTGCCTCAATGCTTGCGCAAGTGGCTGCTCAGGCCCGAATCCTACTCACTCGCTAAGGCCTTGCGTTTCGCGATCCTCGGCCCGCCGACGGACTATGCGTTCGACTGGCGCTGGGCGTTCGACCCGCTAGCGGACGCATTGCGCGAAGCCGGCGCTAGCGTCGATGCGATCCCGTGGACCGCAACTGTTTCGTTTTCCGACTACGACCTCGTTCTGCCGCTGGTCGCCTGGGGTTATCACAACCATTATCCGCAC
>JBDSSR010000109.1:0-7799 GCA_039928675.1 Sphingomicrobium sp.
CGTCGCCGGCGATGGCCACCGTCACCTTTTCCCACCACGGCCGCGCATATTGGAGCGCGTCGCTCGACGAGCCCGCCTTGCCGGCCGATGTGATGCTGGAATTGTTCGCTGCAGGCGAGGCGGACGAGGCGGCAAGCAGGGCCAAGGTGGCAATCGCTCGGATCACATCGATACTCCTTCGCCCGCCGCCTGATCCGCTCAACGCGCGATCGCGGCTTGGTTTCCAGCGGATGCAAGAAGTTGCGTCGGGCCGACGATCGCGGAAGAGCGAACTTCCCTCGGGCTACTTTCGGCCAAGCCCAAACGGAAATGCCAAACGGAAATGGGGCATGCACTCGAACGGGGCCGCTCAAACGGAAATGGGGGCCGGCATTGCTGCCAGCCCCCACTGCGCCGAGCGAAGGATCTGCCGGTGTTCGCTAGCCCTGGCCGCTCTCCCGAAAGAGTTTGGCCCGCTTTTCGATCCTGGCTCACCAGCTCAGGCGTCGCTTCCGATCGTTCCGTTCCTTCGCAAGGAAGAGCTGGTGGCCTACTCGACTGCGCGGCCCGAAGGTTCGCTGGTCTTTCGTCCGCCCGCCTCGCCTTGGTTCACTGATCCTTGCGGACCCGATCCCTTCGGCAAAAACCGTTCGACGTTCTGCGGCCCTTCTTGGGGAAACCACTCTTGCGTCCCGCTTTGCTCGCCCCGACCTAAATCCCCACAAGGAGGAAACAAATCGCGGGAACCGCGTCGCGCTAGAGGCGATCTCCTCTTCCGGCGCCTCATACCGACTGGCCCCATTTTAAGCTCCGAAGAGCCTCAACATTGCCTGCCGGCGGAGATCGGACCTTGGTCCCCTGCCGCACCATCTTGCCGTTGCCGACTTTCCGATGAGGCCGGGAGCCGCGTCCCGATCACCCACTGACCATGCACCTTGCCCCCGAGTCGCCAAAGCAGAAAATGCAGCGCCTGGCCTGTGGATAACGGGGATATCGGGAACAACTGCGGGCGCGGCCTAATAGCTCAGCTTCGGTTGCCGTTTCGTTCTCCCACGCCTACCTCGGTCAAGTGCCCGAATCCGTGCCTAAATCCGCCCCCGACGCGTTCCCGCAAGGGCCCAGTGACGCTGGCTCGCCCGCCTTTCTCGAAGGCCTCAACCCGCCCCAGCGCGAAGCGGTTCTGTCGACCGAAGGCCCGGTCCTCGTGCTGGCCGGCGCCGGCACGGGCAAGACCGCCGCCCTCACCGCCCGCCTTGCGCACCTCATGGCCAGTCGCAAGGCGTGGCCCAGCCAGATCCTCTCCGTCACCTTCACCAACAAGGCCGCGCGCGAAATGCGCGACCGCGTCAGCCGACTTTCGGGCGGAGCGCTCGAAGGCATGCCGTGGCTCGGCACCTTTCATTCGGTCGCCGCCAAAATGCTCCGCACCCACGCCGAACTTGTCGGCCTCCACTCCAACTTCACCATCCTCGATACCGACGATCAGCTTCGTGTTCTCAAACAGCTGCTTGCCGCCGCCAACCTTGACGAGAAGCGCTGGCCGGCGCGCCAACTGGCGGGGCTCATCGATCGCTGGAAAAACCGCGGCTGGACCCCCGCACAGATCGACGCGGGCGAATCCGAGGCCTTCGCTGCTGGCCGTGGCGCAGAGCTTTACGCCGCCTACCAGGACCGGCTCAAAACCCTGAACGCCTGCGACTTCGGCGACCTGCTGCTCCACATGCTGGTGATCTTGCGCCGCCATTCCGACGTCCTCGAAACCTACCGCGACCGTTTCCTTTATTTGCTCGTCGACGAATATCAGGACACCAACAGCGCCCAGTACGAATGGCTCAGGCTGCTTGCCGAGCCGCGCCGCAACCTGTGCTGCGTCGGCGACGACGACCAGTCGATCTATTCGTGGCGCGGTGCCGAAGTCGCCAACATCCTCAAGTTCGAAAAGGATTTCCCCGGCGCCAAGATCATCCGGCTCGAACAGAATTACCGTTCGACCAGCCACATCCTTGCCGCCGCCGACGGCCTCATCGCGCACAATAGCGGCCGCCTTGGAAAGACCTTGTGGACCGATATGGGCGAGGGCGAAAAGGTGCGGGTCGTCGGCGTCTGGGACGGGCCCGAGGAAGCGCGCCGGGTCGGCGAGGAAGCCGAGAGCCACATGCGTTCCGGCGGATCGCTCGACGACATCGCGATCCTGGTCCGCGCCCAGTTCCAGACGCGCGAGTTTGAAGAGCGCTTCATCGCGATCGGCCTGTCCTATCAGATCATCGGCGGCTTCCGCTTTTACGAGCGAGCCGAAATCCGCGACTCGATCTCCTACCTTCGGCTGATTGCCTCGCCGGCCGACGACCTTGCCTTCGAACGGGTCGTCAACACCCCCAAGCGCGGGCTCGGCGACAAGGCCTTGGCGGCAATGCACCGCCACGCGCGCGCCACGCAGCAGCCGCTTCTGCTGGCCGCGGCAACGCTTCTCGACAGCGACGAGCTGACGCCCCAGGCCCGGCGAAGCCTCGGCAATTTCGTCGGGGATCTCGCTCGCTGGCGCAAAATGGCGGGCGAGCTTTCGCACCCCGAGCTGGCCCGGATCGTGCTCGACGAATCGGGTTACACCGCGGCGCTTCAGGCGGACCGTTCGACCGAAAGCGCCGGCCGCCTCGAAAACCTCGCCGAGCTGACCCGAGCGATGGAGGATTATGAATCGCTCCAGGCGTTCCTCGATCACGTCAGCCTCGTCATGGACAACGACCAGGCGGCCCCCGGGGACCGGGTGACGATCATGACCATCCACGCCGCCAAGGGGCTGGAATTCGACACCGTCTATCTGGCCGGGTGGGAGGAAGGGGTGTTCCCTTCGCAGCGGGCGCTCGACGAAGGCGGCCTTGCAAGCCTCGAGGAGGAACGCCGCCTCGCCTATGTCGCGATCACTCGCGCGCGGCGCCAGGCGACCATATTCCACGCCGCCAACCGCCGGATCTACGGCCAGTGGACCAGCGCGATCCCGAGCCGATTCGTGGCCGAGCTTCCCAAGTCGGAGATCGAGGAGGTAACGACGATGTCGGGGGGCGAAAGCCTGTGGCGCGCGCAATGGTCCGAACGCGCCGACCCCTTCGCCCATCTCGGCCCGGCTCAGTCGATGCGGGCTTCGACCCGGGGCCCGGGCTGGCAGCGCGCCTCACGCGGCGAATTTGACGCCCAGCCCCAGCGCGTGATCGAAGCGCGGGCCTCCGCCGTCAGCCTGGGCAACAAGGGCCGCGACGATCTGGCGCTCGGCCAGCGCGTGTTCCACGGCAAGTTCGGCTACGGCACCATCGCCGTCATCGAAGGCAATAAGCTCGAAATCGAGTTCGAGCATTCGGGTCGAAAGAGGGTCCTCGACAGCTTTGTCAGCGCGGGTTGAACCAGCCGAGCTGCGCAATCCGGCCACCGACGAACCGCGCCCCTTCAATCGTCACATGACCGGAATCAAACAGCAGCGGGCGCCCGTCACGATCGTACATGCGACATCGCCGGACGGCGTCGTTGCAGTAAAGTTTGAAGGCGCTGTGATATTCGACACCCGGTTGACCGCTGACCAGGCCGCGTAATCGCTCCGCCCGGCTCGTGCTGGTCGCCAGCTTGTTGGCCCACAGATACTGTTCGGCCGCGACCGCGTTGGCGCCGCGCCTCGCCAGCCGCATGGAAAGCGACGAGGGATCGTTGAAATTCGCCATGCCGATAACGGCCACGCGCTTGCTCCGGCGATGAAGCGCCGCAGCTAGCCTTGCGGCGCCGTCAAGGCTTGCCGAGTCCCATAGCGCCGCGAGCACCACGGTGTCGCTTTGTCCAAGCAGGCCCGAACCAATCAATGGGGCGATATCGATGCGGCAATAGGCCGACAGCGCCCGCGCCGCCAGCTGACCGTCGAGGAGCCTCGCCATGTCCGACATGCACGGGTCGTCAAGTTCCATTGCCCGGATCGACATGCCTTTGAACAGATCGCTCCGCAGGCGGGTCGAGACGTGCAGATCCTCGGCCTTGGAATCACCAAGAATCAGCACTCGGCCGCCTTTGACAGCGGGCCCGAACGGGCGCGAACCCGCTGCGCGCATTGCTTCCCACAACGGCGTGCGCCGTTGCAGCTCGCGTGGCCGGTCGATCACCATCGCCTGCATGGCCTGGGGCAGCGCACGCAACTTGGCATCGTAAAAGCCCCATGTGCGAAACCCCGCCGCGCCAAGTGCCAGTGCGGTCACGGTGAACGCGCCCGCCACAGACCACACCATCCACCCGGTCGTACGCCGGCGATCGCGGAACGGCATCTCGATGAAGCGCCACGTGAGATAGGCCAGTGGAAAGGCCGCGACCATCAGCGCTGCCCGAGCCGCCAGCGGGAGCTGGTCCAACGTCGCGACCCGCGCAAAGGCGAGCAGCGGCTGATGCCACAGGTAAAGACTGTAGCTGATCAGGCCGACGCGGACGAGCATTGGGCCGGCCAGCCCGTTCCCGCGCATATCCGCCCGGCTGAACAACAACAGCAGTACCGTTCCTCCAACCGCTGGAAGAGCGGCCAGCCCGGGCACCGCCGATTGCGGCTGCAACAGGACGATCGACCCCACGACCAGGACCATTCCCAGCGCAGCAAGCGCTTGGTTGGCGGACGCATGGCCCTGACTCCGCGCGGCAAGCGCGCCGGCCAGCAGTTCCCAAATCCTGAAGGGCGCAAGGTAAAACGCGGCGACCGGGCTGCGCTCGACGGCGATCTGCGCTGCCGCAAGGCTTGCGACCAGAAGCAATAGCAACACCGCCCGCAGCAACCGCGTCACCAGCCACCGCCGGCCGACCCGCCACAGCACGACGAACAACAAAGGAAAGAGCAGATAGAATTGCTCTTCAACCGCAAGGCTCCAGGTGTGGAGCAAAGGGTTCAACTGGGCGTCGGGGGCGAAATAGTTTGAGCGGAACCAGAACAGCACGTTGGAGGCAAAGGCCGCCACCGCGAACAGCGCCGCCGACAGTTCCATGATCTCGTGCGGGACCATGACGAACCATGCCACAGGCGCGCATATCAGGGACACGAATGCGAGCGCCGGGATAATTCGCCGCGCCCGCCGGGTGTAGAACTTCAGGAAGGAAAAGCTGCCCGAGGCGACGTCCGCGCCGATGCTGTTGGTGATCACAAAACCGCTGATTACGAAAAACACATCGACTCCGATGTATCCTCCGCCAAACCCCGGAATGCCCGCATGAAACAGCATGACCGCAAGCACTGCGATCGCGCGCAGCCCATCGATTTCAGGGCGATAGGCGACGACGTGCGGACCGGTTGAATCCCAGATGCGGCCGCCCTCGCCAGTCTTTCTGATTGCCCACATCAGCACCGCAAATAGCGCTGCTCGGCCCACATCCGCCAGCGCGAACATCGTCGCCTAATGAGCGGTTCGGCGGACCATGCTCCTCACCCACGGAATGACGCTCGTCCAGCGCATCGGTTCGAACAGCTCGACCCCGGCCCGGCCGCCACGTCGCCAGGCGATCTCGCCGGCGGGCACGACCAGCCCTTCAACCAGGACCGTGATATAGGATCCGACCGCGGGCAGGTTCTTGCCTTCGAGCTGGAGGCCGCTTGCGGAGATGTCGCGCAATGCCGAGGCAAGCAGCGCCGCGCCGCATTTGACCTGCGCCGGGCAGCGGATTTCGACCCGCGGCATGGTGCGCCGTTCGACCGGCTGGCTGACCAGCGTCCGGTTCAGCAGCGCAAGCATGTCGACCGGTTCGTCGAACGCCAGTCCAAGCTCGCCCCGTTGAATCCATGCAATCCTTCCGCTCGTTCGTTTGCCGGTTTCAAGCTCGATCGCCACGATTTGACCAGGGCGGCGCTCGCGCTCGCTTCGGACGGTCGCGCCCCGTGTTGAAATCCTTAGGATCGCGCAATCCTCGCGGCCCCCAGCATCGCACAAGACGGCCGCGTCGAACGGTCCGCGCTCCGGAAGCCCGTAGGCTTCGTCGGGCCACGGCAGCCTGTCTTCGACGACGAATGTGGTGAGCGTTGGCGCGTCAGTCATGAGCGAGTGAAGTTTCCCGAACATTGTCCGATGAAAGGTCTGCCCCCCGCCGCGCTAACAAGTCGCTAATTTTTGTCCGCGAGTGGCGAGTGGGAAACCGGGCGCAAGCTCGTCGATCACATGCTGAAGTCGGGCGCCGAGCTGTCCGGGGGCGTCGGCCCGGTCCATCAGTTCAAGCGCGTCGATCAGCATCTTTCGGGCGGATTCCAGCAGGTGGCTGGCGTTCGGGACGTCAGTGCGGCGATCGTCGGGGGCTTTGGTCATAGTCGCTTCCTGAAAACTGGAATTGGATATGGAATCTGAAATTGAACTCTAGCGCCCCGCCCCACCGGACCGCTTGAAGCGCGCCAAAAGCACAGGACGGAAAGCGTCTCCATAAGGACTTAGGACGGTGTCCCGCGTCGGAACAGGCCGCCACGATGGCTGGAACCCGTCTCGTAAAATGCGATTCTTCGGAACCCGACTCGGTGCCGGTGCATTTCACAGGCAAAAGTCAACTATTAAATTAAGGTGAGAAATGAAGCAGCTAGCGATTGCGCTTGCGCTTGCGGGAAGCACTGTCCTCGGCACGTTCGCAGCCTCGACTCCAGCCTCCGCGCTGGAAACTTACGAGGCTCAGATGCAGGCAACCGACGCCGCTTCCCAGGCGCGAAACGACATGCTCGACGCGTTTGGGCCCAAAGCACTCAAGCCAGGCCAGTATCTGTGGCGCGACGTGCCCGGCGACGGGGCGGAGCGGTTCGTCATAAGTCTCTCGGACCAGATGGCCTATTTCTACCGCGGCGGAACGCTAATTGCAGCGACTACGATTTCGAGCGGCCGCGATTCCAAGCCAACCCCGGTCGGAGTCTTCTCGGTGTTCAACAAGACGCCGATGTACCATTCGAAAAAGTACGAGAATGCGCCGATGCCCTTTGCCCAATTCTTCGATCCGGCCGGGATTGCGCTTCACGCCGGTTCGGTTGCAAGCACGCCCATGAGCCACGGTTGCGTTCACCTACCGCTGGCGTTCGCCAAGAAGCTCTACGGGCAGACTGACGTCGGAATGCCGATTTATATCGGCGCGTAATTGCCGAGGAGGGCCGCTCTGGCTTTGCCTGAGCGGCCCCCGGTTGGTCGCCGTTCAGCCCGCACCACAAAAACTCCTTTCGAATCTTTGAACCCTTTATGCGCGAAGTGCGTTGTGACTTTCAGGTGGGCTCTTCCAAGAGTCTGAAATTTGAAGGTTTTTGACGATGAAACTCCGGTTCTTGGCCGGCGCCGCTTGTGCGGTGCTGTCGGTTATGTCTGCGCCTTCATTGGCGGCCACTAGCCCTGAAACGCCCGTTTTTTCTTCAGCCCCATCCAGCCAGAGCGCCATCGATCCGCGCGCCGCGCAGGCGGTCGAGACCTTCTACGCTGCTCGTGGCGGGTCGCCCGTGTGGCTTCGCGCCGGGGCCGATTCCAATGCCGCTCGCGAGCTGGTCGGAGTTCTTCAGCGCGCAACCCTCGACGGGCTGAGCAGTGGACCGCGTTTCGCAGCCCAGGCTCAGGCGATGCTTGCGCGCGCACAGTCGGGCAATGTCGCCGACGTGGTCGCCGCCGACCGCTTCCTTTCGACCGCGCTGGTCGCTTATGTCTCGGCGCTTCAGACCCCGCCGGCCGGAATGACCTACGCCGATGCGCGCGCCATGCCGCGGCGCGATTCCGCCGCCCGGATCCTCGCCGACGCAGCCGCGGCGCCCTCACTTGCCAATTATGTCCGCAAGATCTCGGACGTGAACCCGCTTTACGCGCAGCTTC
>JBDSSR010000110.1:0-28462 GCA_039928675.1 Sphingomicrobium sp.
GAGCTCGTCGGGCGAAAGGCGCAGAAACATTTGAGCGCCGCGCGTGGCGTACGTCGGCGATCCGGCGATGGCGGGTTCGGGCGGTCGGGTCATCGGGTCATCGGGTCATCGGGTCATCGGGTCATCGGGTCCTCAAATAGGGTGCCGGGCAGCGCGTGGCCAGCGCCCGGTGTGAGCAGACCCAGAAAAACCTGACCGTCGTTCATCGAAAATTCCGGTCGCCTGGGCACTAGCCATTGCGCCCGTGACTGCAGCCACTTAGCGGACTGAATCGCCATAAATACCCGGGGAAACCAGACCGATGCGCCCTTACCGCACCTTTGCCTTACTTGCGTCCGCAGCCATCCTGACATCGCCCGCCGTGGCAGCGGCTTCGCCGCAAACCACGCCTATCGCCGCGCTGGTCAAGGGCGTTGCCATCCCGCACTCAATGTTCAAGCTGGCGAACGGGCTGACGGTGATCGTCCATGAGGACCACAAGGCTCCCGTCGTCGGGTTCGGCGTGTGGTACAATGTCGGGTCCAAGGATGAACCGGCGGGCAAGACCGGCTTTGCCCATCTGTTCGAACATCTGATGTTCTATGGATCGGACAATGTCCGCGAAGGCATCCTGCCGTTCCTGCAGAACATCGGTGCTACCGATTTCAATGGCACGACCTGGTTCGACCGAACCAATTATTACGAGACGGTGCCCAGGCCCAATCTGGAACGTGCGTTGTTCATGGAATCGGACCGGATGGGTTATCTCATCGGGGCGATCGACCAGAAGCGGCTCGATACGCAGCGCGGCGTCGTCCAGAACGAGAAGCGCGAACGCGATAATGAGCCCGGTGGTTTGGTCGAATATGTCGAGCTCGAAAACCTGTTCCCCGCAGGGCATCCGTACCATCACACCACGGTCGGTTCGATGGCCGACCTCGACAAGGCCAGCCTCGCCGACGTGAAGGGTTGGTTCATCAACAAGTACGGCCCCAACAATGCAATCGTCGCGCTGTCGGGGGACATCACGCTGCCCGAGGCGAGGGCCCTGATGGAGAAATATTTCGGCGCGATCCCGCGCGGTCCGGTCAACCACCCCGCGCTGGCCAGCGTGCCGACGCTGAAAGCCGACAAGACGATCGTGATGAAGGACCGCATCCCGGCGGTCGAGATCAAGCGTTACTGGGCGATTCCCGGCCTTCAGTCGCCGCAGCGTGCAGCGCTCGATCTGGGCGCTTCGGTACTCGGCGGGTTGGCCAGCTCGCGGCTCGACCGGATTCTGGTGCGCGACGAAAAGATCGCCACGTCGGTTTCGGCCGACGCCTCGCTTTTCCATCGCGTTGGGATGATGGAGATTGACGCGACGGTGAAGCCAGGCGTTGACCCCAAGCTGGTTGAACGGCGCCTCGACGAGGTCGTTGCCGATTATATCGACAAAGGGCCGACCGCCGACGAACTCCAGAGGGCGAGCATGCAATATGTCGCCGGGCGAGTGCGCGGAATCGAACGAGTGGCAAGCCAGAACGCGCTGCTTGCCGAAGGCCTGCTCTACAACGGCGACAGCGATTACTACGCCAAGAACCTGCAACGCTACGCAACGGTGACGCCCGCGGCCGCGCGCGCCGCGATGCAGCAATGGCTCCGCCGGCCGGCGCTGAAGATCCGCCTGGAGCCGGGCGACCGGCCCGCCTATGTCGAAAGCGCGGTTGCGCCGGTCAAGTCGAGCGCCGACATCAAGGTCAAGTTGGTCAAGCGCGACCTGCCCCCCGCCGGTGCCCCGGTTCCGCTCGATTTCCCCGATGTGACGCACGTCGTTCTGCCCAACGGGATCAAGCTCGCCTACGCCCAGCGAACCGCCGCTCCGCTGACCCAGATCGCCATGACATTCGACGCAGGATACGCGGCCGATGCGCTCACCGGGCGCGGGCTCGAGAACATGGTGGTCAGCCTTCTCGACGAAGGCACACCTACCCGAAGCTCGCAATCGATCGCCGAGGAAAAGGAGCGGCTTGGAGCGGTTCTCAATGCAAGCGGATCGGCCGACCGAACCACGATTTCGCTCTCGGCGTTGAGCGGAAATTTGGTGCCGAGCCTGGACCTGATGGCGGATATGGTCCGCAACCCGGCGTTCAACCCGGCCGAGGTCGAGCGCGTCCGGAGCGAGCTGGTAACCGCCGTCGGGCAGGCCCGGACCAACCCCAACGGAATCGCCCAACGCGCCTTCATGAAGCAGGTTTTCGGGCCGGCAAGCCCCTATGGCTCGACGCCCCTTGGCGACGAGGCGGCCATCAAGAGCTTCACGCGCGGCGATCTGGTCGCTTTCCAGCAGGCCTGGCTGCGGCCCGACAAGGCCGAGCTGTTCGTGGTCTCGGACCGGCCGCTTGCCGAAGTCCAGGCGGCGCTGACACAGGCCTTCGGCGACTGGCGAGCGCCCGCGGTGCCCGCGGGACAAAAGGTGTTCGGGACGGTTGCTGTGCGCGGGACCAGCCCTCGAATCGTGCTGATTGATCGTCCATCGTCGCCCCAGTCGGTGATCTATGCCGGCGAGACCACGCCGCTCGACCCGCACAGCGACATTACCGCCAGCATGGCCGGGAGCGACGTCCTTGGCAGCGGGACCTTCTCCCGCATCTGGAATGACCTGCGCGAGACAAAGGGCTGGGCATATTCGCCGTTCAGCCAGGTCGTGCTCCGCGAGAAGGCCGCCCCCTATCTTATCGCGGCTTCGGTCCAGGCCGACCGAACCGGAGATTCGGTGGCGGAGATCATGGGTCTGACGCGCGAGTTGCTCGGGACCAAAAAGGTCAGTGCCGAAGAGCTTAAGCTGTCGGTTGCAAGCGCCACGGGCGAGCTGCCGGGCCAGTTCCAGACCAGCGATGCGGTCCTTGCGGGCATGGTCACGAACGCGCTCTATGGTCGTCCGGACAATTATTACGAGAAGGTCGCGGGCCGCTATGAAGGCCTGACTACAGCGGGCGTCGATCAGGCGCTGGCCGGGATGATCGATCCCAATGCGCTGGTGTTTGTGATTGTCGGCGATGCCGCACAGGTTCGTCCGCAGCTCGACAAGCTGGGTATGCCGATCGCGGTGATCGAGGCGCCCTAAGCGCTCAGACCACCATGGTGACGTGGCCCATCTTGCGGCCCGGCGAGGGTTGCCCCTTGCCGTAAATATGAACGTGGGCGCCGTCTTGCGCGACCAGTTCGGGCCAGCGGTCGATGTCGTCGCCGATGAGGTTGTCCATGACTGCACCGCGGCCGACCAGGTCGGTCGAGCCTGGCGGAAGGTCGCAGATGGCGCGGACATGCTGCTCGAATTGTGACGTGACCGCGCCCTCGATCGTCCAATGGCCGCTGTTGTGGACGCGCGGCGCGATTTCATTGACCACTGGTCCGGGCTCGCCGGCGAAGAACTCTACCGACAGTACGCCAACGTGATCCAGGGCTCGGGCGATGGCCAGCGTTGCCGAGCGGGCTTCGGCGACTTGAACCGAAACGCGGTCACTGCAAGGGACGCTCGAACGGCGCAGGATCCCTTCGCCATGCTGGTTTTCCGCCGAGTCCCAGAAACAATGGCGTCCGTCGGACCAACGCGCGACGATGACGGAGAATTCGGCTTCGAACTCGACCTCGGACTCGGCGATTGCCGGGTTGGCGCCGATCGCCTGCCAGGCCGACTGCGCTTCGGCTGGGTCGCGGATCCAGGCCTGGCCCTTGCCGTCATAGCCGTATCGCCGGGTTTTGAGAACGATCGGACCGCCAAGCTCGGCAAGCGCCGCTTCGACATCGCTGAGCGATTCGACCGCGCGCCACGGCGCGACCCGCGCGCCGCACTGCTCGATGAACTTCTTCTCCGCGGCGCGATCCTGAGCGACGGCGAGCGAGCGCGTCCCGGGTTTCAGCTTTGCGGCCAGATCGGCAAGTGGTCCGACCGGAATATTTTCGAACTCGTAGGTGACCACGTCGACCGCCGCGCAAAAGGATCGCAGCGCGGCGACGTCGGCGAAGTCGCCACGGGTGAATTTCGCCACCACGTCGGCGGCGGGCGGCTGCTCGTGCGGGTCGAAGACGTGGCATCTGTAGCCCAGCTGGGCAGCGGCCAGCGCGAGCATTCGGCCAAGCTGTCCCCCGCCGAGGATTCCAATCATGGCCCCCGGAGCCAGCGTCATTCGGGCGCTTCGGCCACCGACCCGGTCTGTTTTTCGCGCCATTCGTCGAGCCGTTTCGATAGCGGATCGTCGCCCGCGGCGAGGATTGCGGCCGCGAACAATGCGGCATTGATCGCGCCCGCCTTGCCGATCGCCAGCGTCCCGACAGGCACTCCGGCAGGCATCTGGACGATCGACAACAGGCTATCCATTCCCTTCAGCGCCTGGCTCTCGATCGGCACTCCAAGCACTGGAAGACTGGTCATTGATGCCGTCATGCCGGGCAAATGGGCAGCCCCGCCGGCACCGGCAATGATTACTCGAAGCCCCCGTTCGCGAGCCGATTGCGCGTAATCGTAAAGGCGCTTGGGCGTGCGGTGCGCCGATACCACCCGTGCTTCATGGGCGACCCCAAGCTCATCGAGCGTGTCGGCGCTATGCCGCATCGTCTCCCAATCGGAGCGGCTGCCCATGATAATGCCGACCAGCGGCTTGGTCATTGTCCCGCCTTGAACGAGTGTGTCGAAGCGCGCTCGTTTAGGGTGCGGATTTTGGCTAGGCAATCGCAACCCTTCGCCGCGCTGCTTGCGGAGGGGCATTGTGCGACCGGGCACCTCACATTTTCAATGCCTCGGAATCCGGCTATGCAGCGGTCGGCCACGGGGGCAGGGCGCGTAACACATGTCTGACGAAGTGACGGAGAAACCGCAGGTCGACCTGCTGATCGGCGAAGTCACGCACTTGCGCAGCATGGTCGCGCAACTTGAGCAGCGGGTCGAGCAGCTCGACCAACTGGCCCATCTCGATACGCTCATCAATTTGCCCAACCGCCGTGGCTTCATGCGCGCGCTTGAGCAGTTGATCGACCGGGTCGGCCGCTACGGTGTGTGCGGTGCAATGCTGTTCGTCGACCTCGATGGGCTGAAGACCATCAATGACAGCTTCGGTCACGGCGCTGGGGACGAGGCGCTGATGCAAGTCGCAAGCCTGCTCAGCAAAGGCGTCCGGCGGAGCGATCTGGTTGCGCGAATCGGTGGTGACGAATTTGGAATCCTGCTTGAAAATGCGGACGATCGTCGCGCCCATGAGACCGCTGCCCGGCTGTCGCAGCTGATCCGCGCAAGCGAACTGGTTTACGCCGGCGATCCGCTGCCGCTCAGCGTTGCCATCGGGGTTGGCCTGATCGACGCCGAAGATTCGCCCGAAACCGCAATCGCCCGCGCCGACAAGGAGATGTATCGGCGCAAAGCGGCGGCCTAACCGGGACTTAGGTCGTAGCGGCGTTCGACCGATAAATCTTCGGCCAATTCATAAACGATCGGCTGACCCGTAGGGATTTCGAGATCGACGATCGCATCATCGGCAATAGCCGACAGATGTTTGACGATTCCGCGAAGCGAGTTGCCGTGAGCCACTACGAGTACACGCTTGCCGGCCTTGAGCGCAGGCGCGATCTCAGCCTCATAATATGGGAGTGCGCGGGCGATCGTGTCCTTGAGCGACTCGGTGCTTGGCACCGCGATTTGAGAATATCGGCGGTCGCCCGCGACATCGTAGGCACTTCCCGCTTCGAGCGGCGGCGGGGGGACATCAAACGAACGTCGCCAGATCCTCACCTGTTCCTCGCCGACCTTGTCGATCATCTCCTGCTTGTTGAGGCCGGTCAGCCCGCCATAATGGCGCTCGTTGAGGCGGAAGTCCTTAGTCACCGGCAACCACAGCCGGTCCATTTCATGAAGCGCGAGGTCAAGCGTCCGGATGGCGCGCGTGAGGAGGCTGGTGAAACAGCAGTCGAAGTCGAACCCCCTGTCGCGGAGCAGCCGCCCGGCGGCGGAAGCCTCTTCGATCCCGGTCGCAGTAAGGTCGACGTCCCACCAGCCGGTAAAACGGTTCTCCAAATTCCATTGCGACTGGCCGTGCCGAAGCAGAACGAGCGTCGGCATCAGGCAGGGGCCTTTGCCCGGCGCTGCGCCGATGCGCCGGATTTCAGGTCGGGAAGCAGGGCGTGCAATGCGTCAAGACAGGAGTAAGCGAGATATTTCGACCGCTGCGGTGACCAGCCGAATATCGGATCGGGCAGATCGAAATTGTCCTTGAACGGCATCTCCAGAGTCATCGACACGCAGCCGAAGCGCTCCGCGAGCTGGGTCGTCGACATCGACATATTGGCCTGGCCGGGCGCCGGGATTTCGTAACCCTGCTTGCGCTGGAAATCGGGTGACAGCCGCTCCAGCGTCTCGCCAAACTGGCGGAACAGGGCAAGCTGCCGGTCGGTCAGCGACGGAATGCCCTCGAACCCGGCGAGGAAATTGGCCGGGATGGCCTCGTCGCCGTGAATATCCATTGCGAAATCAACCCCGGACTGGTCCATCGCATTGCGAACACACAACACTTCGGGACTCTTTTCGGCCGAAGGCGCATGCCATTCGCGGTTGAGGTTTACTCCGACCGCATTGGTGCGCAAATGCCCGCGGCGCGACCCGTCGGGGTTCATGTTGGGAACGACCCGGAAGGTGCACTCGGCGCGAAGCACGCGCGCTATCGGATCGTCCTCGTCGGTTAGTTTTTCAAGAGCGCCTTCCATCCACCATTCGGCCATGCTCTCGCCGGGGTGCTGACGGGCGTAGAGCCAGACGTTGAGCGCGCCTTCGCCGATGGTCAGGCAGTCCAAGTCCTGGCCATCGAGCGATTTGCCGAGCGAGGAATAGCGAACGCCGGCAAGCGCCCCGATCTGGGTCACGAGATCGTGGTGACGCTCCATCGAATAGGGAGCGAAATAGGCGATCCAGACGATATCCGCTGGCGGCGTCAGCGTCATCGTCAGCACGCCATCGGCGTAACCCGTGTCCTCGATCCGGACCCATTCCTCGCGGTCGAGGCTCATCACGCCTTTATAGTCGGGCCACCCGTGCGGATAAGCCGAGCCCGCGCAATTGGTAATTCGAAGCGTGACTTCGCGGCCCGCACCGCCGGCGATTCGGAAATAGAACCACTGATAGAAGTCGCTCATGTGATCCTTGACGATCTCCAGGTCGACACGGTCGGTGTCCTGCGAGATCACGCGGATGTTGCCGGCGTCAAATGCACTCGAAATCGTAATGGCCATCAAAATCCACTCGGCTTGGGTTCGAAAGATTGGCGGCCTGATAGCCCAAATCGCTTTGCTCGCAACCTGTCGGCGGTCACCGGGCAAACGACGCGCGCGCTTGGCAGTTGCCGCCGCGTTCGACTAAGGTGAAGGGCCCATGTCCAAGGTTCCTGTGCTCGTCACCGGCGGTGCCGGCTATATCGGAAGCCATGCCGTCCTCGCCCTTCGCGACGCTGGCTGGACCGTCGCAATCATCGACGATCTGTCCAATGGCAGCCGCGAGGTGGTCCCCGAGGGGGTCGCATTTTACGAAGGCGACGTCGCCGACCGGTCCATCGTCGAGCGCATCTTCAAGGAACAGGGCGTTGGCGCGATCATGCATTTCGCAGGGTCGATCGTGGTGCCGGAATCGGTCGAGAGGCCACTCGATTATTATCGCAACAACACCATTGCATCGCACAGCCTGATCAGCGCGGCGGTCGCTGCTGGCATCTCGCCAATCCTGTTTTCGTCCACTGCTGCGACCTATGGAGCGCCTGACAGGGTGCCGATCCGCGAAGACGATCTCAAGCACCCCATCAATCCTTATGGCTGGTCGAAGCTGATGACCGAGCGAATGCTCGAAGATGCCGCTTCGGCGGGCCTTATCAGCTATGGTGCCCTTCGCTATTTCAATGTCGCCGGCGCCGATCCCGCCGGGCGCTCGGGGCAGATCGGCAAGGGTTCGACCCACCTGATCAAGATCGCGGTTGAAGCGGCTGTCGGCAAGCGCGAGCGAGTTGCTGTCTACGGAACCGACTATCCGACCCCCGACGGAACCTGCATCCGCGACTACATCCATGTCGCCGACCTGGCCGCAGCGCACGTTGCCGCACTGGAATGGCTGATCGCCCATCCAGGCCGAAACCTTGTCGTCAATTGCGGATATGGGCAGGGATTGTCGGTGCTTGCGGTGCTCGACGCGGTTGATCGCGCCAACGGCAGTCCCATCGAACGGGTGATGGAGCGCCGCCGCGCAGGCGATCCGCCGCAGCTGGTTGCGGCCAATGCCCGAATGCTCGAGACGCTGGACTGGCGACCGGCTTACGCCGACATTGATCGAATCGTCGGTGATGCGCTTAGCTGGGAGCGCAACCTGGCTGACCAAGGCAAACCCGGGCGAACTTGACTTGCCGCCCCCTGCTCCCTAGTTGAGCCGCCGGTCCTTTCGAGGGCCGTTTTCCGACAATCACGACGAGACCAGCAGGCGCCCGGCTATGAAGATTCGCAATTCTCTGAAGTCGCTCAAGTCGCGCCACCGCGACTGCCGAGTGATTCGTCGCCGCGGCCGGACCTATGTCATCAACAAGACCAACCGCCGCTTCAAGGCGCGCCAGGGCTAGGCCATCGCGCTGCTGGCGCTTGCGTTTTCGGCGCGGCGTCCCGACATCTCCTTTGCAATCGATGGTAAGCATCGGTTCATTACGCCTGTGCCACAGTGCAGCGTGAGGAGTCGCGCAATGAACACCCCAGCGATCAGATCGCTCGCTCTTGGCGGGATCGCGCTGGCTTTGGTCGCGAGCCATGTTTCAGTGGCCGCGGCTCAGCCACAGCAGACCCCGCGCGGCTGGAGCTACGAGCTTCGCGACGGAAAACGCGTCCCCAAGTCCAACCGCGTCGCCAATCCCGACGGAAGCTGGCGCGAAGAAACCCGCCAGGGCAATTGCGTGACGGTCAAGGAAAAGTCCGCGGCCGGCGAATATAAGGAAACGCGGCAGTGCAATCCGGGCCAGCCCGGCTGACACGACTCACTACGTGCTGTTGAAGCTGCCCTTGGGCCGTTGCTTGATCGCGCAGGCGGGAAGGCCGCTGCCGGCAAGGTCGTTGCAGATGCGGACCTGGGCTCCGCCATCGGGGCCGGCGAAGATCGCCCAATCGACCGGCGCCGATCGATCATATTCGCAATGCGCTTCCCACATATCGAGGTTTTTCCATTCGCCAACGAAGCCGGCATCGGTCACGCGCTTGCAGGTGTAGCCGGCCGCGTAGATTGCGCGCTTGAGGGCGATCGCCAGGTTCAGCGCATCAAGCTGCTTGAGCTGGTCCTGTTCGGCGCTTCGCACTTTGATCGATTTCGTCGGTTGCTGATCGGTCTGGCCGCAGCCGGTTATTACAAGGCCGGCCAGGATGACGGTGGCAAGTTTGCTGGTCATGGTGAGGCTCCTCATTTCGCTTTGTCATAACGAATATGAACGCGAGCGGCTGCGGCCTTGGCCCGTTCGATCGAATCTTCAACCGAGATCCCACGCGCCAGCGCTACCCCCATGCGGCGGTTGACCAGCGCCGCCGGCTTGGCGAACAGGCGGACATCGACCGGGCTTCCGGGTGCGCCGAGTGCCAGCGCTTCAGCAACACCATCGAACGAGAAATGCGCGCAGTCCTCGGTCGCCAGGATCACTGCCGACGCCGATGGTCCAGCTAGCTCGATTCCCGGGATCGGAAATCCAAGAACGGCGCGCAGGTGGAGCTCGAACTCGTTTGGAAACTGGGAAATCAAAGTTACCATTCCCGTGTCGTGAGGACGCGGGGACAGTTCGGAGAAGATCGCCTGGTCACCAGAAACGAAGAATTCGACCCCGAAAATTCCGTGGCCGCCAAGCGCATCGACGATTTTGCGGGCCTGGGACCGCGCCGACTGGAGCGCTTCGCGCGGGATTGCTGCTGGTTGCCAGCTTTCGCGATAGTCCCCCCGGTCCTGGCGGTGCCCGATGGGAGGGCAGAACAGGACTCCGTCCTTGGTCGCTACCGTCAGCAGCGTGATCTCGCTGTCGAACCGGATGAATTCCTCGACGATAACTCGTGGGCGATCGCCGCGCATCTTTTCGACCGCATAGTCCCAGGCAGTACCAACCTCCTCTGCGCTGACAGCGGTGCTCTGGCCCTTGCCGGAACTCGACATGACCGGCTTGATGACGCACGGCAGGCCAATCTCAAGCGCGGCGGAGATCGCGTCCTGGCGGCTTTCGGCAAAGCGGTACTGCGAGGTATTGAGGCCGAGTTCTCGAGCGGCGAAATCCCGGATGCCGTCGCGATTCATCGTCAGCCGGACCGCCTTTGCCGATGGCGCGACCCGCCAGCCTTCGCTTTCCAGCGCTTCAAGCATCGCGGTATCGATCGCCTCGATCTCGGGAATGATGACATCAGGGCGGTGCTTCTCCACCGCTGCTCGAAGAGCTTTTCCGTCGAGCATCGAGAAAACTTCAAAGGCATCGGCAAGCTGCATCGCAGGGGCATTGGGATAGCGGTCGCAAGCGACGATTCGACAGCCCAGCCGCTTGGCCGAGATCGCGAATTCGCGGCCCAGTTCTCCCGACCCGAGAAGCATCAATGTAGCAAGGTACATCAGCGGGCCTTACTGTGTTCCTGCGCGGGCCGGAACCCGGCCATTGGCCGAGGACTGGACCGCGGCCCGCGCCGAGCTACAACGGAGTCATGCGAACCCTTATTGTACTCGGCGCGATGGTGCTGACCGCAGCCGCGCCACCGCCCGCAAAAAAGGCGCTGACGCCCGCCGACATCGTCGCCAAGTCCCCGCTGGGGGCATGGACAGCCATTCCGGACGACGACGTCATGGTCATTGATTTCAAGGGCGGCGGCCGGACCGTGGTCCAACTCGCCCCAAGGTTCGCTCCGGTTCATGTCGCCAACGTCAAGGCTCTCGCCAGGGGTGGTTACTGGGACGGGGCGTCGGTCTATCGCCTGCAGGACAATTACGTCGCGCAATGGGGCCTCAACGAAAGCGATCGCCCATGGCCGGCTGGAGTCGTTGCCAAGCCGCCGGCGGAATACACTCGTCCGCTGAAGGCATTGCGGATCAAGCCGCTCGGCTATCCGGACGCCTACGCTCCGGCCGCGGGCTTCGCCGACGGATGGCAGATCGCCTATTCACCCAAGGCCGGCTGGGCCAATCTTGCCCATTGCTACGGCAGCGTCGGAGTAGGTCGCGACTTGTCGCCCGACACCGGGACCGGCGGCGAACTATACGCGGTGATCGGGCAGGGCCCGCGAGCGCTCGACCGCAACATCGCACTCATCGGTCGGGTGATCGAAGGCATCGACCGATTCAGCTCACTCCCCCGCGGACCTGCGCCGATGGGCTTTTACGCCGACCGCAAGCAGGACTTTCCAATCCAGAGCATCCGCTTGGCCAGCGACATGCCCCTCGCGGAACGGCCGTTGTTCGAAGTCATGGATACCAATAGCGCCACCTTCGCTCGCCTTCTCCACCTCAAGGCCAATCGCAAGGACGACTTCTTCGTTCGGCCGGCAGGCGGAATCGACCTGTGCAGCGCCACCGTTCCAGTGAGGAAAAGGACCTAGGCCTTCAGGCCGTCGAGTTCGATCGGGTCGGCAAATTCTGCGCCAAGCTTGTCGCCCGCGGTCCATTTGACGACGGCGTTGGCGCGCTCCCGCCCCGGAAGCATCAGCCAGATTCGCGAGCCCACCTCAAACTGTCCTTCGGCCATGGCCATGAACCCGACCTCGGAGATGTTGAGGATCTTCGCATCGACTCCGGTGGCGCCAAGCTCGCGCATCTTTGCGTCGAGCTCGATCGGTAGCCGTTGGGCGCGGCGCCGCTCGTCCTCGTTCTCGGCAATCCGCGCCTTGATCATGGCGAAGCTCATCTCCATCCCCGCTAGTCCCGCCCGATAGTGTTTCGGGGGGCCGAACGCCGCGGCCCGGCAGGCGGACCGCTGTCCTTCTCCACCTGTGGCCCCGCGATGTTCCGGTCAAGGAAAGTTGGTGAGAAGATTGCTTCGATCTCAAGAACAAATGGCAAATTCACGACGACGGTCCTCACAGACGAAATCGATCATAGCCAGCTCCGCTTAAGGATTGGTTTGCAACACGCTCCGCGCAAAAGGCGTGCACTGTTGCCGGAGTGCGTCTGGCGGGTGATTCGGAAGCCGTGTAGAATCGGATCCGGCGCTGTTGTTATTCGGTTTGGAATGAGCGGGTTGGCAATGTTTACCAAAGGTATGAACAGGGTTTCGATCTGGGCATGGGTAGCAGCGCTGGGCGCGGTTCCCGCAGCCGCGCAAATGGCTCCGGTCGCCGCTCCGCCACGGCTCCAGCCAATGCCAGCGCCTGCTTCGGGATCCTCGGCGAAGACCGCGCCCGACCCGCTGGCGCCGGGCAACAAAGCCGTGGTGACCGACGGTGCGCAATTGGCGTTGCCGCCCGCGCCTCTGCCACCCGCGATCTGGGATCCGGGCAGCGTCGGCCAGCTTGCCGAAGCTATTCGCAACAGCAGCGCCGACGGGCTTAATCCCGGCGATTATGATCTTGCGGGCCTCCAGGCCGCTGCCGCCTCGGGCGACATTGCGGCCATGTCCGCGGCAGGCACTCAGCGTTTCGACCTGCTTTCGTCCGACCTTGCTCTGGGGCATGTCCGGCGCGTGGCTCGGATTCAGTGGTTCGTCACCGATGGCGATTTGAACGCGCAGACCCAGGACACGCTTCTGCGCCAGGCGCTTGCCACCCACGACGTCGGCGGGGCTCTGGCCAGCCTTCTTCCTACTCACCCGCAATATGCCGCACTGAAGGCGGCACTTGCCGCCACCGCCGAAGCGGACAGCGCGCGCCGCGACAAGATACGCCTCAACATGGACCGCTGGCGCTGGCTGCCGCGCGACTTGGGTCACAAATATATTATCGTCAACGTGCCCGGCTTCCACGCGACGTTGGTGGAAAACGGGGTCAACCGCTGGAAACAGCGGGCGATTGCGGGCGCCCTGAAGACCCCAACTCCGCAATTGTCGGCGACCGCTGTCGGAGTGATGCTCAACCCGTCCTGGGAAGTGCCGCCGAGCATCACTCACGAAGTCGCCGGCAAAAAGGGCTTCGTGCCAGTAATGAAGGACGGGAAGCTGATTCGCTGGAGTCAGCCGCCCGGCCCGGCCAATGCGCTCGGCCAGGCCAAGTTCGTGATGTACAATCCGCACAACATCTATTTGCATGATACCAATGCCCGAAGCCGCTTCACCAGCCGAATGCGTGCGCTCAGTCACGGTTGCATCCGCACCGAGCATATCCTCGACCTCGCCGGGCAACTTCTTGGCGACGACGGCGGTCAGTGGACGCCCGACAAAATCCGGGCACAACTTGCGACGGGCAAGACCAGGCAGGCCAATTTCGTAAACCCTGTTCCGGTCTATATCGTCTATTTCAGCTCGGCGGCGCTGCTGGACGGACAGATCGTCGATTATGCCGATCTTTATGGCCGCGACGCCAAGGCGCTTGCGGCGCTCCATTCCAAGGATGGCGGAGCAGAGATGTTCAAGGCCAAGGCGAAGATGGCGGCGCCGGCCGGCAAGACTGTCGCGCGGTAGGGCCGTCCAGCCGAGGTTCGCTTCCGAGTGCTCGCTCGGTGCTAAGCCAGCTTATCGGCGTAGATCATCCGTCCGCCGGCAAGACGGCGCATGACCCTGAACTGGCTCTCGCGGCTCATTGCGAAGCAGCCTTCCGAGCGGCCTAGCATGCCGTGAAGCGGGATCATTTGATCCTCTGCATACCAGGCATTGTGGATGACGATCGCGCGCGGCTCGGCATTGTTGTTCGACCAGTCGAGGCCGCGGACCTTCATCGAAAGCCCGTACTTGCCGTCATAATAATCGCCGGTGGTGTAGGCTCCGTTCGACGTCGCATAGGACCCGAAGTCGTTCGAAAAACGCTCGACATAACCCGAGTGCGCCGGGTCGGACCCGCGGCCGTGGGCGACTCGATGGCTTTCGACCTGGCCGCTGGCAAGATCGACGAGATGGAAGCGAGGCTCGCTCGACGGCTTGGAAAAGTCGACGATTCCGATCGTGTCGCGAGCATAGACGCGGTGCTGGTCAAGCGCGGCCTTGGCGCGCGCGAAAAGTTGGGGATCGACGCCTGCCGGCGCTGCAGGGACCGGGGGCCGCTGGGCGAAGGGGGACATCGGAACTGCATTGGCCCCGGGCACTGGCTGGCTGGGCGCAAGCAGCCGCAGACCCTGCGACGCGCCCGACGATGAAAGGAGTGCACCCGCGGCGCCCATGGCGCCAAGACGCAGCATTTCCCTTCGATTCAATGACATTCATAAACCTCCCGCTCTTGAGGCCTGTCTTAACATTCAATGGGTTAACCGCCGATAACCTTGATGCTAAGGTTTCCCCGTCCGTCCCTCCCTCTGAACGGTTCGTCGCAGAAGCGGGGTGAAATCGTGGGATTGCCGCGAATCGGTGGATCGAGGACAGCGGCTTGTGGGGCTCGTCCTACCCTGCTAATGGCCGCCCGCCACCGAGGAATTGCCTCCGGGGGCCGCTTTCCATTGCCTTAGAAGGGTTGTGACGGGTTTCATGCAGATTATCGTTCGCGACAATAATGTCGAGCAGGCGCTGCGCGCGCTCAAGAAGAAGCTGCAGCGCGAGGGCGTCTATCGCGAGATGAAGCTGCGCCGGCACTATGAAAAGCCTTCTGAGAAGCGGGCGCGCGAGCGCGCCGCTGCAATCCGCCGGGCCCGCAAGCTCGAGCGCAAGCGAGTCGAGCGCGAAGGCGCTCGCTGAGCCTTTAAGCACAAACAGCCCGATGACCGTTGCCCCAGCCGCCAACCGCCCTGCCCGATCCGGGCGGTCGGCGGTGTTGTGGCTCGCATTCCTTCTGATCATCGGGGCAGCGATCGGACTGGCCTGGCTCGGCGCTGGCGCGCTTCGCCCGGAAGTGACCTCCAGCGGGCTCCAGTTCCGAACCATCAAGGTTGGGCACGGACAGCCGATTGCCGAACCCGACGCGGCGCTTCTCGATTACGTCCTGACCGCCGACGACGGTACCGTCTTCGATAGCAGCGAAACCCATGGCGGGGCGCAGCCCTTTGCAATGGGCCAGGTCTTCCCCGGTTTTGCCGAAGCGATGACCAGGATGAAGGAAGGCGGTTCCTATCGGTTCAGCATGCCGCAGCGGCTGGCGTTTGTCGGCAGCCCGGCGCCGCCCGGTTGGCCAAAGAACAGCGCCCTGACCTTTGACGTGCGGGTTCGAAAGGTGGTTCGCGGCGGTGCCGCGATGATGCAGCAGCAGCAGCAGCAGCAGCAGCAGCAAGGCTCAGCGCCGCCGCAATAATCGTTCGAACGATCGTGGACGTCGATCCCGCACTCGATCCAGGACCCTTAGCTGTGCCTTAGCGACATGCCCGCGCGACCGGGGCGGAACGCGCTGAACCAGGTCAGCGGGTTGTACCAGATCGTCGATCCATCGAGCGAAAAGGTGATGAACTCGGCCCGGCCGCCAAGGTTCTCCCACGGCACAGCGCCCCCGAGACCACCGCGCCAGACTTCGATCCGGCTGTCCGCCGAATCGTCGCGATTGTCGCCCATCAACCAGACGTGGCCGGTGGGAATCGTCACTGGCCCGAAATTATCCTCGACCGTCCGGCCGAGGTCGACGGTGTCGTAGCTGCGTCCGCTCGGCAGGGTTTCGCGAACGACGGGCACCCGGCACATGATCTTGCCGTCCGATCCCTGGACCCGGAAATCGAAAAGTGCCGGATCGTGATCCGATCCGCATGGCGAATTCTGGTCGATCGCGATCATTCGCGGCGCCAGGTTCTGGCGCTTGACCGCTTCGTCGTTGATGAACAGCTGGCCGTCCACCATCCGCAGCGTATCGCCGGGAAGCCCGATGACCCGCTTGATATAATCGACCTTGGTCCCCGGCGGAGTGACGATGACGATGTCGCCGCGCACCGGCATCCGCCCAAACAGACGGCCGCTCATCGCCGGAAGCACGTGGAAACTGGGCGACACCCATGACCAGCCATAGGGATATTTGGTGACGACCAGCCGGTCGCCGGTAAGCAGCCCCGGCATCATCGATTCGGACGGGATGTAGAATGGCTTGGCGATCAGGCTGTGAAAGGCGAGCACTGCGACAAGCACCCACAACAGGCCCTTGGTTTCGCGCCACAGGGCCGATCCTTTGGCCGGGGCCTGCTCGGCCGGGTCAGAAACGTCGGCCGGGGCAGGGGCATTGGTGTCGGTCATTCAGGCTCCAGTTTGCGGGCGCTCAGGATCACGAAGGCCTGAGCCCAGGGATGATCGTCCGTCATTGTGAGGTGTATGTCGATCGCGTGGCCGTCCGGCGCAAGGGCGTCAAGACGGGCCTTGGCGCCGCCGCTCAATTGTAAGGTCGGCGCCCCTGACGGCAAATTAATGACGCCGATGTCCTTCATGAACACCCCGCGCTTGAAGCCCGTCCCAACCGCTTTGGCGAAGGCTTCCTTGGCCGCGAACCGCTTGGCCAGGGTACCCGCAGAAGTGAACGGCCGGCGTGCGGCCTTGGCGCGCTCGACGTCGGTGAAGCAGCGGGCGAGGAATTTGTCGCCCCAGCGATCAAGCGACTTCTGGATCCGCTCAATGTTGCACAGGTCCGATCCGATGCCGATGATCATCTTTGCGAGCCCGACTTTGAAACTGCCCAGAGTATGAGGCGCGCAAGAGCAACGCCCACAAAGAGCCATACAGCAATCAGCGGAGGTTTGATGTTGTGCCTGCCGGCGAAAATACCCCAGACAATGGCTCCGAGAAACCAAGTGGCGATTGCAAAATGAAGCAACCGCGTGATTGTTTGAACCCGAGCAATCACCGCGCGTCGTCCATCAGCGCGCGCATTCGACGGACGCTTGTCTCGAGCCCGGTGAAGATCGCTTCGCCGATCAGGAAATGGCCGATGTTGAGCTCGGCGATCTGCGGAATTGCGGCGATCGGAACGACGTTGTCGAAGGTCAGGCCATGGCCGGCGTGCGGCTCGATCCCGTTCTTGGCGGCAAGCGCGGCGGCGTCGGCAATCCGGCGCAGCTCGATTGCTCGTTCCTCACCCTCGGCATGGGCGTAGCGTCCGGTGTGGAACTCGACCACTGGCGCTCTAAGCCCGATCGCGGCGGCGACCTGCGCGTCGTTGGGCTCAATGAACAGGCTGACGCGGATGCCAGCGGCGCCGAGGGTGTCGACATAGCCCGCGAGAAGCTCGCGCTGGCCGGCGACGTCGAGCCCGCCTTCTGTCGTCCTCTCCTCGCGCTTTTCTGGAACGATGCAGGCCGCATGCGGGCGATGGCGAAGCGCGATCTCCAGCATCTCGGGCGTTGCCGCCATTTCGAGATTCAGTGGCAGATCGATCTCTGCCATCAGCCGCTCGATGTCGCCATCGGTGATGTGCCGCCGGTCTTCGCGCAGGTGGGCGGTGATGCCGTCGGCCCCGGCTTGCGCAGCCAGGATTGCGGCGCGGACCGGATCGGGAAAGTCGCCGCCGCGCGCGTTGCGGATGGTCGCGACGTGATCGATATTGACGCCCAGGCGCAATCTTTGACTCACGCGGCCGCGCGGCTTCCGGGCTTGATCGCGGGGATAACCGCAAGCTCCGGTGGCAGAGCATCAGCGGAATAGGTCGGGACGTCGATCCGAATCAGTGGGATGAACGGGACGCCCAGGTCCGCCTTGCCGCCCGAACGATCGACCAGTGCGGCCTCGGCGATGACTTCGCCGCCAGAGACCCGAACAGCGTCGATAGCTTCACGAGACGAGAGGCCGGTCGTGACCACGTCCTCGACCATCAGCACCTTCGCGCCTGGGTCGAGGCGGAACCCGCGGCGAAGCTCGAAGACCCCCTGCGGCCGCTCGAGGAACATCGCCGGCAGGCCAAGCGCGCGGCCCATTTCATGACCGATGATCACTCCGCCCATCGCTGGCGAGACGACGGCCTCGATCGAATTGCGAAGGTCGTCATGGATTTTTGCGGCCAGTGCTTGCGCCAGCCGTTCGGCCCGGGCCGGGTCCATCAGGACCCGCGCGCATTGCAGGTAGCGCGGGCTGCGAAGCCCGGACGAAAGAATGAAGTGGCCTTCCAGCAGCGCTTGGGCGTCGCGGAACTCGCTCAGGATCTCGTCGTCGGTCATCATCTGCAATGGGCAATAAGGCCGGCGGCGGCCCTCATCAACCGGGGACGAACAGGCGCTTGAGGGTCCTGAAACCCGCGCCTATAGAGACCCCGAACTCGACCGGCCGCGGCGTCTCGCGACCCGTCCCATTGCATTAGCCTGGGGTGAAGATGAAATTGATTGGATGGGCCATCGCTTTGGCTGCTGCCGGGCTTACCCCGGCGGCGGCGCAGACCACGGCAAGCTCGCCCACTCCGTCCGCGACCGCTGCGCAAAGCGCTGCAACGCCATCTGGCGGGACCGCTCAGAACCCGGCCAAGCCCGACCCCGGGACCGCGCCCGCGGTCGTCTACGGAACCGCCGGGCACATGATCCCGACTCCGGGCATCGGCGAGCCGGACGGGCGCAAGGGCATTCAGTACCAGGTCACTCCGATCGGCCGTGAAGCGGCCGCGTTCCACGACAACTGGCTGCTTTTGCTGTGCGTCATCATCAGCGCGTTCGTCCTCGTCCTCATGCTATATGCGTTGGTGAAGTTCCGGCGGGGCGCCAATCCAGTGCCCTCGCGCAATTCGCACAACACCCTCATCGAAGTCATTTGGACGATTGTACCAGTGGTGGTTCTGGTGGCGATTGCGATCCCCTCGATCCGGCTTCTTCGCCACCAATATTCGCCCCCGCCGGCCGACGTAACGGTTAAGGTCACGGGCCACCAATGGTATTGGTCGTATGAGCTTCCCGATTATGGCGTCAGCTTCGACAGCTACATGCTGAAAGAGGCCAGCGACCCGACTCGCCAGGCCAATCAGCGCTCGCGCACCGATAATGACGGGCCGCCGCTGCTTGCAGTCGATGAGCGGCTGGTGATTCCCCAAGGCAAGGTCGTGAAGTTCATCGTCACCGCCGACGATGTCATTCACAGCTTTGCAGTTCCGGCCTTCTGGATCAAGCAGGACGGCAACCCGGGCCAGCTTCACGAAACCTGGGTCAAGGTCGACCGCCCAGGGGTGTATTTTGGCCAGTGCTCTGAACTGTGCGGCGCTCGTCACGGATACATGCCGATCGGCGTTGAAGTCACTTCGGCGGCGCAGTTCGCGTCGTGGGTCGCATCGAAGGGTGGCCATCTGCAAGGAGCGCCGCAGCCGGTATCGGCCTCGATGACACCCCCGGCCGGCGCTACTCCTTCGGCTGCCCAGCCCGCCGTTCAACAGCCCGCGACCAACCAGGCCGCGACGGCACAGAATTAAGCGAAGAGAGCCTTAGTTGATGAGCACCACCGCAGACGCCCTGAACCTCAAGAATTCGGAGGCCCATGATGCGCATCACGACGCGGACCACAAGCCGGGCTTCTTCGTCCGCTGGTTCATGTCGACCAACCACAAGGATATCGGCACCCTTTATCTGCTGTTCGCGATCATCGCCGGAATAATCGGCGGCGGGCTTTCGGGAATCATGCGCTGGGAATTGATGGAGCCGGGCATCCAGGTGCTCAATCGCGCTTGGCCAATCGGTGCTGGAACCGCGAACTTCGACGAATGGACCCACCACTGGAACGTGCTGATTACTTCTCACGGGCTGATCATGGTGTTTTTCATGGTCATGCCAGCGATGATCGGCGGGTTCGGCAACTGGTTCGTGCCGCTCATGATCGGCGCTCCCGACATGGCCTTCCCGCGGATGAACAATATCAGCTTCTGGTTGCTCGTCCCGGCCTTCATGCTGCTGCTCGGTTCGACCTTCGTCAGCGGCGGCACCGGGCTTGGGGCAGGCACCGGCTGGACCGTTTATGCGCCGCTATCGACCTCGGGCTCGGCCGGCCCTGCGGTCGACATGGCGATTTTCTCCCTCCACCTGGCCGGCGCCAGCTCGATCCTCGGCGCGATCAACTTCATCACCACCATATTTAATATGCGTGCTCCGGGCATGACGCTCCACAAAATGCCGCTGTTCGTGTGGTCGGTGCTGGTCACCGCCTTCCTGCTGCTGCTGTCGCTTCCGGTCCTTGCCGGCGCAATCACCATGTTGCTGACCGACCGCAACTTCGGCACTGCCTTCTTCGACGCCTCGGGTGGCGGCAATGTCGTTTTGTACCAGCATCTGTTCTGGTTCTTCGGCCACCCCGAAGTCTACATCATGATCCTGCCCGGCTTCGGGATGGTCAGCCAGATCGTCGCGACCTTCAGCCGCAAGCCCGTGTTCGGCTATCTTGGCATGGCCTATGCAATGGTCTCCATCGGAGCGATCGGGTTCATCGTCTGGGCCCACCACATGTTCACCACCGGCATGAGTGTCGATGAAAAGATGTACTTCACCGCGGCGACGATGGTCATCGCGGTTCCCACGGGCGTCAAGATCTTCAGCTGGATCGCAACCATGTGGGGAGGGTCGATATCTTTCGAAACCCCGATGCTGTGGGCAATCGGCTTCATCTTTCTGTTCACCGTCGGTGGAGTGACCGGCGTCGTTCTCGCCAACGGCGGGGTCGATAATTACATGCACGACACCTATTATGTGGTCGCGCATTTCCACTACGTACTCAGCCTCGGGGCGGTGTTCGCGATCTTCGGCGGCTTCTATTACTGGTTCCCCAAGATGAGCGGGAAAATGTACAATGAGCTGCTCGGCAAGGTTCACTTCTTCCTGATGTTTGTGGGAGTGAACGTGATCTTCTTCCCGATGCATTTCCTCGGGCTCGACGGAATGCCGCGGCGAATCCCCGACTACACCCCGGCGTTCTCTTATTGGAACAAGATCGCGACGATCGGCTACATGATCACGATCGCCGGCGTCGCCATCTTTTTCATCAACATCCTGTGGTCGCTGCTGGCCGGTAAGAAGGCGCCGGACAATCCCTGGGGCGAAGGCGCCACGACCCTGGAATGGACGCTGTCCAGCCCGCCGCCTTTCCACCAGTTCTCGACGCTTCCGCGGATCGACTAGCCAGTGCAGGAACGCCGACCGAAGGGCCTCGGGAAACCGGGGCCCCTTGCGTCGGTGCCGTCAAAATGGCCCAGGCTGATCTACGACCTCGGGGCGGCCAACGGTGACGACAGCGCCTATTACCTCAGCCAGGGGTTCCGCGTGGTTGCAGTTGAAGCGCGGCCCGATGCCATTGCGGACCTGCGCCGGCGTTTCGCAGCTGAAATCAGCGACGGGCGGCTAGTGTTGGTTGCGAAGGGAATTGCCGAACGCAGCGGCGAAGCGACCTTCCTGCTGTGCGAAGACATCCCGGAATGGAGCACATTTGACCCCGCGTTCGCGCGCCGCTGGGGACAGCGCCATCGCCCGATCACTGTCCCGACGACTACGTTCCGAGCCCTGCTCGAGGAGTTCGGGCCGGCCACTTATTGCAAGATCGACATCGAGGGCAGCGACCATTTATGCCTCGCCGATCCGGGGGTGGGGGATCTGCCGCATTACCTGTCGATGGAGTTCTGTGAGGCGATCGAGCCGCTGGTGAGCCGCCTGAGTGAGCTTGGTTACCGTCGATTCAAGCTGATTTCGCAGCTACGATTCGAGCATCCATCTCCGACGCTCGCTCAGGCCAAGGCCCGGTTTCGTCACGCTCCCAACATCATCCGGTGGGCCTACCGCCACCTTGCCCGTTTCGCGAGCAGGCTGAAGCCGCGCTCACCTTGCGGACCATCGGGCCCGTTCGGCGAAGCGACTGCTGGACCGTGGCGCACGGCGGAGGCGGTCGTCGAGCTGGCCGCGATGGTGCGCGCCACCGATGCTCAGACCGACTGGTATGATCTTCATGCCGCGCTGGGCGACGACTGACCAGGGCGTCCGCCGGTTATTTTAGCCGCGCGGCCTTGATGATCGTGACCGGGGGGTCGAGCATCTGGCCCTTCATCGGTCCCGCGCCCTTGTCCGGCGAGAGGGCGGAACCCCAGATTGCCTTGACCACATCCATGCCGGCCAGGACATGGCCGAATGCGGCAAAACCCGTAGCGTCGCCTCCCGGCCCAGCGGCGTCGAACGCCGGAACATCGTCGATCAGGATGAAGAAGTCGGCCCGCGTAGTCCCGGCCCCGCCGTTCGCCATTGAAATCGCACCGGCGACGTTGTGAAGGCCCGTCTGGCTGGTCGGCTCATGGCTGATCGGCGGATAAAGCTTGCGCGAGTCGCTTCGCACTCCGCCCTGGATGAGGTTGCTCGTCGCACTGTGCATCGACCGGTAAAATGTCTCGCCGTCGAAGCGGTGGCTGTCGACATAATGAAGGAAGTTGGCAGCAGTCAACGGGGCATGGCCGCGGTCAATCGCGACCACGATCCGGCCAAGGGACGTATCAATCGCGACCGGAACCAGCTCGCCCTGCGAGTCTGCTGCTGAAGCAGTCGCCGGCTGTGCCAGGAGCGGTGCGGGGAGGGTCGCGATCAGGGCCGCGGCAAAAAAGCGAATGGTCATCGGCCAGCCTCATAGCAAAGCCAGATGAACCGCCGCTAGCTCAAGGCTTTTCCTGTCTTCCACGACCTCCTATAGGCGCGCCATGCAAAGCCTCGACATGACCCCAGCGGCACTGCTGCCCGCCGACTGGCGCGATTTTCTTGCGCTGACCAAGCCGCGAGTCATGAGCCTGGTGGTCTTTTCGGGTGTGTGCGGCTTGCTTGCGGCGCCCGCGATGCCGCCCTTCGCTTTGGGCTTCACTGCCATCCTTTGCATCGCCCTTGGCGCCGGGGCATGCGGGGCGCTCAACCAATGGTACGAAGTCGAGATCGACGCCAGGATGCGGCGGACTGCCGGGCGCCCGCTGCCAGCCGGCCGGATGAGCCGCGATTCGGCGCTTCATTTCGGCGTCGGGCTGGCGGTTTTCTCGGTCCTCCTGATGGGCGTTGCAACCAACTGGCTGGCGGCCGCGCTGCTGGCGGTGTCGATCCTGTTTTACGTCCTCGTTTACACCGTCTGGCTGAAGCCGCGGACGGCTCAGAACATCGTCATCGGCGGCGCTGCCGGGGCCTTCCCGCCGCTCATCGGCTGGGTTGCAGCAACCGGCCATTTCGCGGCGCTTCCACTCTTTTTGTTCGCGATCATTTTTTTGTGGACTCCGCCCCATTTCTGGGCGCTGTCGCTGTTCATCCGCTCCGACTATGCCGCCGCCGGAATTCCCATGTTGCCGGTGGTTGCAGGAGCACGAACGACCCGCCGCCACATCTTTTTCTACAGCTTGCCAATGGCGCTGGCAGCGGTCGCGCCATGGCTCCTCGGCTTGACCGGACCGCTATACGGGATCGCTGCAACCGGGCTGAGCACGCTGTTCATTGTGCTTGCCGCGCGGGTGCTTTCCAATCGCGCCACCGAGCCTTCGGAAATGCGCCCGGAAAAAAAGCTGTTTGCCTATTCGGTCGTCTATCTGTTCGCGTTGTTCGGGGCGCTGGTCGCCGACCGCTGGATCGTCTGGTGAGCGCCGACGACGAACTCATTCGCAAGCGCCAGCGGGATCGCGCGCTGGTCATGGCCTTGCTGCTTGGCGCCTTCGTCATCCTGATGTTCTTCATCACCGTCGCCAAGACCGGGCTGAACTGGTGACCGCGGCCGAGGCTTCGCGGAAAAACAACCGGGTCGCGATGATTACCGCGATTATCGGCGCCTTCATGCTCGCGCTCGCATTCGCTTCCGCCCCATTGTACCGCGCGTTCTGCGAAGCCACCGGCTTTGCCGGCACGACGCAGCGAGCTGCCGAGGCCCCCGGGGCGGTCGCCGGCCAGATCACGGTCCGGTTCGACGCCAATGTCCATCCCGGTCTGCCGTGGCGTTTCGAACCGCTGCAGAACTCGGTCAGCATCGCGCCGGGCGCAAAGACGCAGATTTTCTATCACGCCGCAAATTTGAGTGCGCGGCCATGGACCGGGCAGGCGGTGTTCAATGTCACTCCCGACACGGTCGGCAAATATTTCAAGAAAATCCAGTGTTTCTGCTTCGACGAACAGACCTTGAAACCGGGCGAGGACGTCAAGATGCCGGTCGTGTTCTTCGTCGATCCGCAACTGCGCAAGGACCCGGACACCAGGGACGTCCACGAAATTACCTTGAGCTACACATTTTACCCGGTGGAAACTGCCGCTTCGGCCCGCTAGAGCCGCTCGCGAAGCTAATTCAAGGAAGCGTCACTCATGGCCGCGACGAAGAACCACGATTACCATCTGGTCGACCCCGATCCGTGGCCTCTGATCGGCGCGATTTCCGGCGGAATCCTGTTCAGCGGCCTGGTGATGTGGTTCCACGACAACCGCTACGGTTCGATCATCGGCGCAATCGGCATGCTTGGCGTGCTGGTGACCATGTACAATTGGTGGGCGAACACCGTTCGCGAAGCCCACACCGGCTATCACACGCCGGTGGTCCAGCTTCACCTGCGCTACGGAATGATCCTGTTCATCGCATCGGAAGTGATGTTTTTCCTCGCCTGGTTCTGGGCCTTTTTCGACAGTTCGCTGTTTCCGCCCGCAGCCATTGGCGGGCATTGGCCACCAAAGGGGATCGAAGTCCTCGATCCGTGGGGCTTCCCCTTGCTCAACACGTTGATCCTGCTGTGTTCGGGAACAACCGTGACCTGGGCCCATCACTCGCTGATCAGCGGCGATCGAAAGGGCCTGAAGACCGGGCTTTGGCTGACGATCCTGCTTGGCCTGTTGTTCACCAGCATCCAGGCGTGGGAATATGCCCATGCCCCATTCGCCTTCAAAGGTAGCATTTACGGCTCGACCTTTTTCATGGCGACGGGCTTCCACGGGTTTCATGTCATTGTTGGAACGATCTTCCTGATCATCTGCCTGATCCGCACCTATCGCGGCGACTTCACGCCCAAGCAGCATTTCGGGTTCGAGGCGGCCGCCTGGTACTGGCACTTCGTCGATGTCGTATGGCTGTTCCTGTTCACCTCAATCTATGTCTGGGGCGGCTGGGGCGCCACGGTCCACGGCTGATGTCCCGGTGAGCATCGGCCCGGCAGGGAGGGGTCTCGATACGACGCGCCGGGTGCCCATCGTGCCGACCATCCTGGTCGTTATCGCCGTTGCTGCGATGTTTGCGCTCGGCGTCTGGCAATTGCGGCGCGCGGAGTGGAAGCGGGGCCTTCTCGAACGCTATTCGGCAGCCGAGAAAATGCCGCCGATCGCCTGGCCGACGGTTCCTTTGGGGCAGGCCCAGCTGCCGCTGTTCCGCCACTCGACCGGCCTGTGCCTTCGGCCTGCCCACAAGCGCGCGATTGCCGGGGAAAATCTCGCCGGCGAGGGGGGCTATGTCCAGATCGTCGACTGCGCGACGGGCGCCGAGGGGCCTGGCATGAGTGTCGAGCTGGGCTGGTCGAAGGATCCCAACGCCAAATTCACCTGGCCCGGCGGCCTTGTCAGCGGGATCATCGTTCCCGACCGCTTAAGCCGGATGCGGCTGGTTGCGGCAGGCGCTCCGCCGGGACTTGAGCAAAGTGCACCGCCGACCGTGGCTTCGGCCAGCGCGGTCTCGCCCGCCGGTCACCGCGGCTACGCTGCCACCTGGTTCGCCTTGGCCTTCATCGCAGTCGCGATCTATGGCCTGGCAATTCGCAAGCGCTTGCGTCTCGGTGCCGCAAAATGATGCGGCTGACCACGCTTGGCAACGGGCTTCGGGTCGCTAGCCGACCGATGCAAAGCGTCGAGACAATTGCGGTCGGTCTCTATGCGGCGACCGGTTCGCGGAGCGAGCCCGCAAAGATCAACGGCGTTGCACATCTGTTCGAACATATGGTGTTCAAGGGGGCGGGCGGTCGCTCCGCGCGGGAGATCAGCGAGCTGGTCGAGGACGTCGGTGGCGATCTCAACGCTTCGACCGATCGCGAGTTAACCGCATTCTATCTGAGCCTTCTGGCGCCCGACCTGGAGCTTGGCGTCCGGCTGCTCGCGGACCTTACGCAGCGGCCGCATTTCGAACCCGCTCATCTCGAGTTGGAAAAGAAAGTCGTTCTGCAGGAGCTTGCGGAGGCCAATGACACGGCCTCGGACCTGGTCTTCGATCTTCTCCAGGACGCGTCCTTTGCCGGACAGGCGCTGGGTCGCTCGGTGCTGGGTGAAGAAGCGAGCATCCGGGCGGTCCGGGTCGACGACCTGTCCGCTTGGCTGAAGTCCCAATATGTCCCCAACTCGCTCGTTCTGGTGGCGGCTGGTAAACTTGAACATGACCGCCTTGTCGAGCTTGCTCAGGCCGCGTTCGGGGGCGTTGCTTCGGCGCCTGCCGCCGAACGGGATTCCGCGATCTTCACCGGAGGCAGCCGCTTTGGCCGCCGCAAGAGCGTTCAGGCGCACATCGCTATTGCCTGCCCGGCACCACCTTGGGGCGCCGAGGACGCCCATGCGGCGCATTTGTTCGCCGACGCGGTCGGCGGTGGTTCGTCCTCGCGCCTGTTTCAGCAACTGCGCGAGGAGCAGGGGCTCGCCTATTCGGTCGCCGCTGGCGTTCAGAACTATGCGGATTCAGGCATTTTCTGGAGCTACGTTGCAAGCGATCGCGCCGACGCACCGTTGGTCCACCGCGAAATCGAGCGAGTGCTTGCCGAGGCTGCCGCAGGGCTTGAACAGCGCGACCTCGAGCGGGCGAGAAATCTCGCCAAGGCCGGGATGATGATGAGCCTTGAGAGTTGCTGGGGGCAGGCCAGTTACCTGGCGAACCGGTTGCTTCGCGATCGTGCGCTTGTCGAGCCGTCCGAAATTATCGCTCGGCTCGATCGGGTGACGCTGGACGAAGTCCGCGCCGTCGGCGCTCGAATGATTTCCGGCCAGCGCGCGGTCGCAAGCGTTGGCGCCAGACTCGCGCTCGCGGCCTAGCCTTTGAGCGTTCCCGATCTCACCACGATCGTTGCCGAGCCCTGGGAAGACTGGGGCCTGATCGATTGCGGCCATGGCCAAAAGCTCGAGCGCTATGGCCCGGTCACGGTCGTGCGCCCAGAGCCACAGGCGATGTGGGCCCCGGCCAGCGATGATTGGGATCCCGATGCGACCTTCGTTCCGGGCTCGGACGAGGATGGCGGCGGGCGCTGGGTCGAACATCGTTCGGTTCCAAGGCAGTGGCCGCTGACTCGCGACGGAGTTCGTTTCCATGCTTCGCTGACGCCCTTCCGGCACCTTGGCTTCTTTCCCGACATGGCCCCGCAATGGGACTGGATGCGATTGCGAGCAAACGATTGCGACGTCCTCAATCTGTTTGGCTACACCGGGGTCGGCTCGCTGCTCCTCAGCCAGGCCGGCGCTCGGCTGGTCCACGTCGACGCTTCGAAAAAGTCGGTTGAGCAGGGCAAGGATAATGCGGCGCTGTCGGGGCTCGCTGGTCAACCGATCCGGTGGCTCGTCGACGATGCGACCAAATTCGTTGCGCGCGAGGTCCGGCGTCAGCGGCGTTACGACGGGATTCTCCTCGATCCTCCCAAATTCGGTCGCGGGCCGGATGGAGAGGTTTGGCGGCTCGAGGAACATCTGGCACCGTTACTGGCCGACTGCCGCAGACTGCTCGACCGGAACAGCCGGTTCCTTGTCCTCACCGTCTATGCCGTGCGCATGTCGGCGCTAAGCATCGGCGAACTCGTCGGCCAGCTGTTTGCCGACCTTGGCGGGACTGTGGAAGTGGGCGAGATGGCGGTTCGCGAAGAGGCGCGAGGACTGCTTCTTCCAACCGCGATATTCGCACGCTGGAGCGGTTCCTAGACGAGGATCAGGTCCTCGCCGCCCGCATCGAAGCGCCGGCGACGAACGGCGCGCCGGCGGTCAGCATCAGCGAGACTGCGGCTTCCAACGGCAGGGCGCCCGGCCGAGCCTGGCTTGCCGCCACCCCGAAAATGAGCAGCGGAACCGCCAGCGGCAACAATAACAATCCCGCCAGCGCGCTGGATCGCGCAAGGCCCGCGGTCAGCGCGGCGACTGCGACAGCAAGTGCGGCGAGCCCCGGCGTGCCGACCGCGAGGGCCAGTTCGGTTCGTCCAAGCGCTGCGCTGCTGATCGCCAGCAGCGGCGAGGCAAGCAGCGCTGCAATGAGCAGGAGCGGGGCAAAGGTCAGCCAGTGGGCAGCAATCTTGGCGGCGGCGATGCTTTCGTCGCTCAGCCCGCGCAGCAGAAGCTGGTCGAGGAAGCCGTCGCCGCGGTCGGGTTCGACTAGCCGCTCGATCGGCAACAGTGCTGCAGTCAGGGCCGCGATCCACAAGGCGCCCGGAGCGACCGGCTCGAGCAGCCGGGCGTCGGGCCCGACCGCAAAGGGCAGAAGCGCGGCGACGATTGTAAAGAATGCCGTCGGCAGCCAGGCCGGACCCATGAGGCCGCGGCGAAGGTCGCGGACGATTATTGCTCCGATCATTG
>JBDSSR010000111.1:0-8336 GCA_039928675.1 Sphingomicrobium sp.
GCGCGTTGGGCGGCATAGTTACACAGCTGGAAGGATTTAACTTTTGCGCGCCGGTCGGTTGCGGCGGACCGGTCACCCAGCTAATCGGGCGCCGCGCTCTGACCCAAGGCGACTCCCACCTGTCGCTGCCGGAGATAAATGGAAAGGTTCGAAAGCAGCCCCATGGCTCGCAAGAAGATTGCGCTGATCGGCGCCGGAATGATCGGCGGAACCCTCGCCCACCTCGCGGCAATGCGCGAGCTTGGCGACATCGTCCTGTTCGACATCGCCGAAGGTATCCCCGAGGGCAAGGCGCTCGATATCTCCCAGGCCGGCCCGGTCGACGACTTTGACGCAAGCCTCACAGGGTCGTCGGACTATGCCGACATCGCCGATGCCGACGTGTGCATCGTCACCGCCGGCATCGCCCGCAAGCCGGGCATGAGCCGCGACGATCTGCTGGGCATCAATCTGAAAGTGATGAAGGCGGTTGGCGAGGGCATCAGGACCCACGCGCCCAATGCCTTTGTCATCTGCATCACCAATCCGCTGGACGCGATGGTGTGGGCCTTGCGCGAATTCTCAGGGCTTCCGCACAAGATGGTCGTGGGCATGGCCGGAGTGCTCGACTCGGCGCGGTTCCGCCATTTCCTGGCCGACGAGTTCAAGGTCAGCGTCGAGGATGTCACCGCCTTCGTCCTTGGCGGTCACGGCGACACGATGGTGCCGGTGGTCGGATATTCGACCGTCGCCGGCATTCCGATCCCCGACCTCATCAAGATGGGTTGGACGAGCCAGGAAAAGATCGACGCAATCGTCAAGCGCACCCGCGGCGGCGGCGGCGAGATCGTCGCATTGCTCAAGACCGGGTCGGCGTTCTACGCCCCGGCGACAAGCGCGATTGCGATGGCTGAGAGCTTCTTGAAGGATAAGAAAAGGGTGCTGCCCTGCGCGGCCAATCTGACGGGCCAATATGGCGTCAACGACCTGTATGTCGGAGTGCCGTGCGTGCTCGGCGCGGGCGGGGTCGAACGGATCGTCGAGATCGCGCTCGACGACGAAGCGCAGCAGAATTTCGACGCCAGCGTCGCTGCGGTGAAGGAACTGCTCGAAGCCTGCAAGGCGATCGACGGAAGCCTCAAGTGAGCATCCTCGTCGACAAGAACACCAAGGTCATCACTCAGGGAATGACCGGCGAGACCGGCACTTTCCATACGCGCCAGGCGCTCGATTACGGGACGCGGATGGTCGGCGGAGTGACGCCCGGCAAGGGCGGGACGAGCCACCTTGACTTGCCGGTGTTCGACACGGTCGAGGAAGCCGTCGCCAAAACCGGCGCCAACGCATCCGTGATTTACGTCCCGCCGCCGTTCGCGGCTGACTCGATCCTCGAGGCAATCGACGCGCAAGTGCCGCTGATCGTCACCATTACCGAGGGCATTCCAGTGCTCGACATGGTCCGGGTCAAGCGCGCGCTGACCGGTTCCAATTCACGGCTGATCGGCCCCAATTGCCCCGGAGTCCTGACCCCGGGCGAGTGCAAGATCGGAATCATGCCCGCCAACATCTTCAAGAAGGGCAGCGTCGGGATCGTCAGCCGGTCGGGCACGCTGACCTATGAAGCGGTGTTCCAGACAACCAACGAGGGGCTTGGACAGTCGACCGCGGTCGGCATAGGCGGCGATCCGGTCAAGGGGACCGAGTTCATCGACATGCTCGAAATGTTCCTTGCCGACGACGAAACGCGGTCGATCGTCATGATCGGCGAAATCGGTGGAAGCGCCGAGGAGGACGCGGCGCAGTTCCTTGCCGACGAGGCGAAGCGCGGCCGATCCAAACCGACCGTCGGCTTCATCGCTGGCCGGACGGCTCCGCCGGGACGCCGAATGGGCCATGCCGGAGCGATCGTATCGGGGGGCAAGGGCGACGCGGAATCGAAGATTGCGGCGATGGAGGCGGCTGGAATCACCGTGTCTCCGAGCCCATCTGAGCTTGGACGCACCCTCAAGGAGCTGCTCGCAGCCTAAGCCGATGGCGGATATCGACCCGAACTTCACCCACGCCGACCTTGATTCCGGCCCCGAACCGGGCCCGAGCTGGGCCCGGGCCAATTGGCCGCTGTCCGAGCTGGACGAGCTCAATCTCGGCCTCGACCCGACCCAGGCGACGATTGAAAAGGCCAAGGCCGCGGTCGCCGACAAGGTCGCAGCGAGCGGGGCCAGCGCCGACGACGTGCAACGCGCCGCCGACGACAGCATCCGGGCAATGATGCTGATCCGCACCTATCGGGTGCGGGGCCATCTTGCGGCCAACCTCGACCCGCTGGGGCTGACCCGCCGCGAAGTCCCCGCCGATCTGACGCCGACCTATCACGGGTTTAACGAGGGCGACCTCGACCGCCCGATCTTCCTCGACGGGCAACTCGGTTTCGATCAGGCGACGATCCGCGAAGTCGTAAAGGTGCTTCAGCGCAATTACTGCGGCCACGTCGGCTTTGAATATATGCACATCAGCGACGTCGACGAGCGTCGCTTCATCCAGGACCGGATCGAGGGCAAGGACGCCGAGATCGCTTTCACGCCCGAAGGCAAGCAGTCGATCCTGAACAAGGTCATGCAGGCCGAGCAGTGGGAGAAATTCCTTGCTCGCAAATATGTCGGGACCAAGCGCTTCGGCCTCGATGGCGGCGAAAGCGCTGTCCCGGCGCTCGAGGCGGTGATCAAATATGGCGGCCAGATGGGCGTCACCGAGATCGCGGTCGGAATGGCCCACCGCGGACGGCTGAACTTCCTCTCCAACGTCCTTGGCAAGCCGTATCGCGCGATCTTCCACGAATTTGCCGGCGGTGCCACCAACCCCGCCGATGTCGGCGGATCGGGCGATGTCAAATATCATCTGGGCACGTCGTCGGATCGCGAATTCGACGGCAACAAGGTGCATTTGTCGCTGTTGCCCAATCCGTCGCATCTCGAGGCCGTCGATCCCGTCGTGCTTGGCAAGGTTCGCGCGGTGATGACGCTGAAGGGCGACAAGCATGGCAAGACCGTGCTTCCGGTGCTGCTTCACGGCGATGCCGCCTTTGCCGGCCAGGGCGTGGTGTGGGAGTGCCTCAGCTTCTCGGGCCTTCCCGGCTACGGCACCGGCGGGACGATCCATTTCATCATCAACAACCAGGTCGGGTTCACGACCAGCCCGCAATATGGGCGGTCCTCGCCCTATCCCTCGGACGTCGCCAAGGGCATCCAGGCGCCGATCCTGCACGTCAACGGCGACGATCCCGAAGCGGTCACCTTCGCTTGCAAGCTGGCGATCGAATTCCGCATGACCTTCGGCCGCGACATCGTCATCGACATGTGGTGCTACCGCCGCTTTGGCCACAACGAGGGCGACGAGCCGAGCTTTACCCAGCCGCTGATGTACGCCGCGATCAGGAAGCACCCGCCGATCAGCGAAATCTACGCCAGACGGCTGATCGAAGAAGGAGTCATCGACCAGGCGTGGATCGACGACCAGACCGCTGCGTACATCGCGCACCTTGAACAGGAATTCGTCTCGGCAGTGTCCTATCTGCCCAACAAGGCCGACTGGTTCGAAGGTCGCTGGGCGGGGCTTGGCCGGCCGGGCGAGCCGGTCCTTGGGCGGCGCAACACCAACACTGCCATTTCGGATGACGAGCTGCAGCGGCTCGGCAAGTTTCTGACCACGGTTCCCGACGGTCTTTCCATTCACAAGACGCTTCAGCGGATTCTCGACGCCAAGAAGGCGATGTTCGAAAAGGGCGGAGGGATCGACTGGTCGACCGGCGAAGCGCTCGCTTTTGGAAGCCTGGTCGGGGAGGGTCACGGGGTCCGGCTGTCAGGGCAGGATAGTGGCCGCGGCACCTTCAGCCAGCGCCATGCCGTGTGGGTCGACCAGCAAACCGGGGCCAAATATATCCCACTCTGCCACGCCGAAGGCGGTGGCAATTTCGAGGTTCGCGACAGCCCCTTGAGCGAGTTCGGAGTGCTCGGTTTCGAATATGGTTATTCGATCGCCGACCCGCAGTGCCTGGTGATGTGGGAAGCGCAGTTCGGCGACTTCGCCAACGGTGCACAGACCATCGTCGACCAGTTCATCGCTTCGGGCGAGGGCAAGTGGCTGCGCGCAAGCGGGCTCGTGATGCTTCTCCCCCACGGCTATGAAGGGCAGGGACCGGAGCACAGCTCGGCCCGGCTCGAACGGTATCTGCAGCTTTGCGCCGACGACAATATGCAGGTCGCCAATTGCACCACCCCGGCCAATTATTTCCACATCCTTCGGCGGCAGGTGCGGCGTGATTTCCGCAAGCCGCTGATCCTGATGACTCCCAAGTCGCTGCTTCGCCACAAGCTTGCGTTATCGGACGTCGCCGACTTCACCGGCGAAAGCCACTTCCGCCGCATCGTATCCGACCTCAATCCGCCCGCCGAGGGGCAGACGAAGCGGCTGGTGCTGTGTTCGGGCAAGCTTGGCTATGAGCTTATTGAAGCGCGCGATGAAGCCGGCGATCTGGGGGTCGAGATCGTCCGCATCGAGCAGCTTTATCCGTTCCCGTCGGAGCCGCTGGTCAAAAGGTTGAAGGCCATGCCCGACCTCAAGGAGGTGATCTGGGCGCAGGAAGAGCCGAAGAACAACGGCGCGTGGTTTTTTGTCGGAACCCTGATCGAGGAGTGCCTTGCCGAGGCCGGGTTCAGCGACATCCGGCTGCAATATGCGGGCCGCGATGCAAGCCCCTCGCCGGCGACCGGGCTGGCCAAGCGCCACGCGGCCGAGCAGGCCGCGTTGATCGCCGGCGCGCTCGGGCATCCTCAGGCCAGCCCGGCCCAGGGCGCGCCAGGCTCGACAAATGCCGGGACGAACAGCAGTGAACCGGCGCAGGGGTCCGCGGCTGCGGCAAATTAGAGGGTAGAAATGGCTACTGACATCCAGGTCCCGACGCTCGGGGAATCGATCACTGAAGGAACGCTTGCGCAGTGGCTGAAAAAGCCGGGCGAAGCGGTTGCCCAGGATGAGCCTATCGCAAGCCTCGAAACCGACAAGGTGACGGTAGAAGTCCCCTCGCCGGTCGCAGGTGTGCTTGCGGAACAAATGGTCGGCGAAGGCGAAACTGTCGCGGTCGGCGCGGTCATTGCACGGATCGACGAGGGCGCGACTGCGACCACGCCTACCCCGCCGCCCGCGGTCAGCGCTTCGGTCGGCGCACCGGTGGAATCCACCCCGGCGCAAGCGGTTGCAAAGGCGAGCACCAACCCGCCGGGCGCGGGAGAAACGCCCGAGCTTCGCGACCAACCGGCTTCGGCTGGCGACGCGGTCACTACCCTGTCCCCAGCGGTCCGCCGCGCGGTCCTGGAGAATCACGTCGATCCATCGAAGATTCGCGGCAGCGGCAAGGATGGTCGGCTGACCAAGGACGACGTGATCGCAGCGGCGCAAGCACAGAAGAACGCGCCGGCCGTGGAAGCCAAAGCGCCGGCCGCTCCGGCGCCCGCTGCTGCTGCAATTCCGGCCAAGGCTGAGGCCAAGGCTCCGGCGCTCGCCGGCGAGCGCCGCGAAGAGCGCGTCAAGATGTCGCGGCTCCGCCTGACCATCGCCAAGCGGCTGAAGGAAGCGCAGGACACCGCCGCGATCCTGACGACGTTCAACGATGTCGACATGTCGGCGGTGATCGACGCCCGCGCCCGCTACAAGGATCTGTTCGAAAAGAAGCACGGCGTCCGGCTCGGCTTCATGGGCTTCTTCGTGAAGGCCTGCGCGCTTGCCGCCAAGGACGTGCCCTCGGTCAACGCCAGCCTTGAAGGCGACGAGGTGGTCTATCACGACTATCTCGACGTTTCGGTTGCTGTCAGCGCGCCCAAGGGCCTCGTCGTTCCAGTCGTTCGCAACGCCGATGCAATGACCTTCGCCGACATCGAGAAGACCATCGCGGATTATGGCCGGCGGGCGAAGGACGGTTCGCTGACGATGGACGAGATGACCGGCGGGACGTTCACGATTTCCAACGGCGGCGTGTTCGGATCGCTGCTTTCGACCCCGATCATCAACCCCCCGCAATCGGCGGTGCTGGGAATGCACCGCATTGAAGAACGGCCGGTCGCGAAAGACGGGCAAGTGGTGATCCGGCCGATGATGTACCTTGCGCTAAGCTACGACCATCGGCTGATCGATGGTCGCGAGGCGGTGACGTTTCTGGTTCGGGTCAAGGAGGCGATTGAAGATCCGACGCGCCTTCTGATCGACCTTTAGGCCGCGGCTAAAAAGCCGCTTTCGACCCGCAGGTCGTGGGCCAGCCGCTCGGCGGCCCCGGCGAGTACGGCATCGTGTTGATCGACGCGCCATACGGGTGCGGTTCCGATCAGTCGACTGAAGACGCGCCGCTTTATAAATTCGGATTCGAATTCGACGAGGTTGCGGCCTTCCACAATTCGTCCGCCCCGCGCTCCGGTCATCATCACGCCCTGCCAGGCCCCGAAACTGTGCATCAGATTGACGGTGAAGCGCCCCAGCATTCTTGCCAGCATCAATGGGCGGGCGGATTCTGAAATTTCGGGGCAGGCAGCGCGCCAGACCGGATCCTGCCAATCGAGCATCAACATCTTTTCCCAGCTTACGACGGCGGCCGGTCCGCCGACTGCCGCGGCCAGCCGCTCCTCGGCCGCACCGCCAGGCGCAAAGTCCATGTGACCGGATTCGGTTTCGAGCACGCGAACACCCAGGTCGCGGTCGACATCGACGATCGCTGCACCGACGCCTTCGTCCACCATGATCAGCCCGTAACGACCCGGGCGGGTGAAGCACGGACGACCGTGCCCTCGCAAACTCTCGATTGTCGCCGTTCCGGAGGAAATCCCCCAGGCGCGCGCCGCAACATCGTTGAGAATTACGGGCGGGGATCCGAAAACCGCGGTTAATCCCGCGCGGCTGATTGTCCAGCGCGAGCGAACCAGGGAAATCGATTCGCCGGTCGCGGCACCGGCGATGACGACCGCGCAGCGGAGCCCGCTCAAGGCGACGCCCTCGTCACGCGCGTAGCGCTGAAGGATATCGGTAAAGGTCGGCACATTATCGACATCGATCTGGCGAACCGAGGCAAGTCGCGGCTGGGCTGACGCGGCTGCCGACGCAATTCGAACCACGCCGGCCTTGGATGCTTCGACCAACAGCCAGGCGCGGACATCGCGTCGATAAGTGTTAGCCGCTGTTGGTTCCATCACGGAAAATCCGCTAGACTCATTGCCCTTAAATTGGTGTTAAACTCAGGTCCGAACTTGCGGCGATTTGCCTGCATCCCTAAGTCGCGCCCAACTTCCCTGCATCGGAGCGACTGATGGCCGACGCCTACGATTTCGACGTTCTGATCATCGGTTCGGGCCCCGGCGGCTACGTCGCCGCGATCCGCGCCGCGCAGCTTGGGCTGAAAACGGCCTGCGCGGAAAGTCGCGAGACGCTTGGCGGGACCTGCCTCAATGTTGGCTGCATTCCATCCAAGGCGCTGCTCCACGCCTCCGAGCTGTTCGAGGAAGCGCATGACGGAACGCTGGCAAAATGGGGCATCAAGACAGGCAATGTCGAAGTCGACCTCGACACCATGCACGCCAGCCGCAGGGAAGCGGTCAAGGGCCTGACCCAGGGCGTCGAGTTCCTGTTCAAGAAGAACAAGGTCGAGTGGCTGAAGGGCCTCGCGACATTCGAGAGCGCCGACACGGTCAAGGTCGCCGACCGCATTGTCCGGGCGAAGAACATCGTCATTGCAACCGGCTCGTCGGTCACGCCATTGCCGGGAATCACCGTCGACCAGGAGCGGATCGTAGATTCGACCGGAGCGCTTGAGCTTACCACCGTTCCAGAACGCATGGTGGTGATCGGCGGGGGAGTCATCGGGCTTGAGCTTGGATCGGTCTGGCGGCGGCTTGGAGCCGCGGTCACGGTCGTCGAATTCCTCGACCAGATCCTGCCGGGTTTCGATGCCGATGTGCGCAAGGAAGCCAACAAGATTTTCAAGAAGCAGGGATTCGAATTCAAGCTTTCGACCAAGGTCACCGCGGCCAAGCGCAAGGGCGAGACGGTCACTTTGACGGTCGAGCCAGCGGCAGGCGGGGCCGCCGAGACGATCGAAGCCGACGTTGTCCTGGTCTCGATCGGGCGCAGGCCCAACACCGAAGGGCTTGGCCTCGACAAGGCCGGCCTGGCGCTCAACCCGCGCGGGCAGATCGACACCGATCACGCGTTCAAGACCGCGGTTCCAGGCATCTGGGCGATCGGTGACGTCATTCCCGGCCCGATGCTCGCGCACAAGGCCGAGGACGAAGGAATTGCCGTGGCCGAGAACATCGCTGGCCTGA